>JAKLJW010000003.1 GCA_023150935.1 Candidatus Binatia bacterium
CGGCTGCGCAGCAACGCATCTGCCCAGGCTGGCGCGCTCGTGGCGAGCCCCACGATGCCGAGCGCCGGTAGAGCCGGCGGCACGCAGAAGAGCGTCAACGTGGCGGCCAGCCAGGCTGCCCGCAGGCGCGGAAAGCGCCCAACGCACACGGCCGCCCCGATACCGAGCAACATCGCCACCACCGCCCCGCCGCCGGCGTAGAGGAAACTGTTCGCGACAGTCCGCCCAACTTCCGCGACTGCACCGAGGAGCACCAGCTCCGGGTGGTTCATCTGGAACGGATCGCGTGTCGTCCGCGCCAACAGCTCTGGACCACCGGTCACCATCGGCAACAGTAGTCCGAGGGTCGGCAGGATAGTCGCGGCAACGGTCAGCACGGCCATCGCGCCGACCATGAGCAGCGCCATGCGTTCATGCGTCACAGGGACCGCCTGGCGTGTCTGCTTGGCCAGGAGATCGTCTGCGAAGCGCGATGTGGCAAGGAGGGCGAGCGGCACCGCGCTCACGAGGACGAGGCCTGCTAGAAAGGCGCACTGCCGTCCGGCGAGGCCGAAGTCGTAGAGAGCAGCAAAGCTCGTCAGAATCTCGGAGGCCGCCGTCTGCACCCCGAAAATCTGCCCTGGCCCCGGGTCGGCGAGTGTTAAGACCCCGCCCAACGCTGCGGCAAGCAGCGCCGGTGCACTCGCGTTTCGACTCGCTTGCCACACCACCTGCCGTTCTCCACCCGCGAGCCGCGCCGCGTCTACCTGCGATCCCGTGAGCGACGCCGTCGCAGCGTAGGCCGTGAGCAAGGCCAGCGGCACAACCAACCCTGCGGCGAACACCAGGACGCACGCCGGCAGGCCGGAGAGCAGGAACGGCACGCCCAGTGCGGCCGCCAGAGACGACCAGCCGATCCCCCACAGGAACGACGGAACAAGCAAGGGAAGCGTCACCAGCGCCAGAAGCAGGGCGCGGCCTGGAAATCGATAGAGGGCTGCACCGACTCCCAACGGCAGCCCGCACATCAGGCCGAGGAGCCCAGCACTGCCAGCAATGCAGGCGCTTCGCCCGATCGACCGGACGAACGACGATCCGATCGCGCCGGCCGCGCCATCACCCAGCGCTTGCCAGAGCAGCAGCACGTCCGGCACGGCAATCAAGCCCAGGAGCAATCCGATGCCACCGGCGCGCCACCGCCCCGGCCGCTCCAAAGCCAAGCTGCTGATCATCACCCAACCGGGGGCCTTCGCACTCGTCATCTGACGTAGCGCTCTCACATTCCCGAGCTGGCTCGATCGACCCAGTCTTTCAGGTAGTCGCGCGAGAGAGTTTCGAGAAGCTGAGCCAGGACGCCATAGTCCACCTGCATGGGCCGGAGCTGCGCGAGGGGCACGACACCCGCTGGCACAGGTACGCCGGCACGCAGCGGCATCTGCGCTGCCGCGCTCTCCGCCAGCGCCCGCTCGGTCTCCGGACGCAGGAGGTAGTCGATGAACCGCCGTGCGGTTGCCGGGTGCGGCGCGCCAGCAATCAGTACGGCGCAGTTCGGGATCACGAGCGTGCCGATGCCATCGGCGTCGGGGAACACGACGCCGATGGGCTTGCCCTCCAGGCGTGCAACGTTCGCATCATCCGTGTCGGTGATGCCCACGGCGCATTCGCCGTTGGCCACTCGCCGGCGCACCTCGCCGTTGGAAGACAGCATCCTTCCGCCGTTGACGGTAAAGCCCTCGAAAAACGCCCGGGCTTTGTCGTCACCGAGCACGGCAAATAACGCCGCCGCGTGCATCGATGTTGTCCCGAAAAGGGGGTTGGCAAGGCATGCTTTGCCTCGAAAGCGCGGCGCGAGTAGATCCATCACCGAAGTGGGCGTTTGCCCCTCGGGCACCAGGGTGCGGTTGTAGATGAGCACCCGTGCCCGGGCCGAGAATCCGGTCCAGTGTCCGTTGGGGTCGGAGAACTGCGCTGGCAACCCGGCTGCTTGCGGAGATTGATACGACGCCGTAACGCCCTTGCCCGCGAGTACGGCAGCACGCACGGGATCGCCGCTCCAGAACACGTCTGCCTGCGGCCGCGCCCTTTCCGCGATCAGGCGATTCACCAGACCCGTGCTCTTGGTCTCCTCCGTGTCGGGCACGAGGCGGACGGTGATGCCGCTTTCCACCTCGAAGTCTCGCGCGATAGGCCGCGCGAAGATCTCGTCGACCGACGTGTAGACCACGACCTCGTCCGCCGCGGCGATCCGGGCGGTGGTCATGAGCAGCACCGCCAGCGTCGCTTGCCACTTGCGTATCATCGCTCTCGCTCCTTGATGCCTGCGAAGAATTCCGGGGTGCTGAAGCTCAACGTCAGCCCGAGCGTAAGCTCCCAGTCGAACGCAGCCGGTGTCAGGCGGCGCCGCTCGCCGCCTCACGTGCCTACGGCCGTTCGCCACACCGACCTACCGCGAGCCGCTTCGGTTGACGGCCGACTTTGGTTACTGCCGTCACCTGCCGCGTCGTCACGTCGACGATCGATACCGAATCGTCGTCTGTCGTGCTGACGACGGCGTAACGACCGTCCGGCGTCACCTCCACCCAATTTGGATTCCGTCCGACGTGCACGCGCCCCTCGAACGCGAGCGTCTTCGCATCGACGAATGTCAGCTCGTTGGTGATCTGCGTGGTGAGCAGCACCGTTTCGCCATCCGGGGTCAACGCCAGACCGTGCGCGTCCTTTCCTTCCGGCGCGAAGCGCGTCTCGCCAAGGGCGATGCGCTCACGCGGGCCGCGGCCCGAGAGGTCGACGACGAGCGCGCCGTTGATCCACCGAACGGTCAGATAGGCCGTATCGCCCGCGGGTGACACCGCCAGGACGCGAGGAAACGCGAACACGGGTATGTGTGAGAGCGGCTTCAAGGTCGTGAGGTCGAACACATCGAGGGCGCTATCGCCTTCCGACGTGACGACGGCGATGTTGCGGGCGGCGTTGGTCACGACCACATGTGGTGCTCGGCCAACCGGGATGGTTTGCTCGACCGCCAGGCCCTGCGTGTCGATTACGGAGACGGTCGAGTCGGAGTTATTCGTGACCCACAGGCGATCGCCCTTGGGCGCCAACGCCAGCTGATTCGGTGCCCGGCCCACGGCCACCTCCGCGGCAACGCGCATAGCTGAAGCATGGACAACCGCAACCGAATTCGCCCCCTCGTTCGAAACGTAGACTCGACGCCCGTCGGCCGCCACAGCCACCCCGTGCGGCTTCGCCCCTGTCCGCACGCAGCCCAGCGCCTTACCGCTCGGTACCTCGATCGCGCAGACATCCTCACCGCCGAAGCTCGTCACGTACGCGCAGGCCACGGTTGCAGGCGGCGAGTCCTGCGCGGCCACCTGTGAGACCAACACCAATGTACATGCGGCGAGCGCAACGGTTGCGGCAACGCCCTCCCTTACGCTGCGAATCATAGCCCTCTTCATCATGGGGTGATGCCCCCTTTGAGCATCAATCCGGCCACCCCGGCGCTGGCGATCACCAGCGGCTCCGGGATCTTTTTGACCCGTGCTAGGACCACCAGCGTTACCAGCGCGATAAGCGCCGTCGGGATATCGAAGATCGCGCGACGGCCGAGTACGAATGCCGCCCCGGCGATCGCACCGGTCGCAGCTGCCGTCACCCCGTCAACGAAGGCTCTGACGTGGCGATTGTTGACCGACTGCCGGAAGTACTTCGCCGGGATGATCACGAAGAGGTAGCACGGGAGAAACACGCCGATGGCGGCCACGGTGGCCCCGGCGGGGCCGGCGACCAGGTAGCCGATGAAGGCGACGGTAATGACCACGGGTCCGGGAGTGATCATGGCGACGGCGACTGCGTCGAGAAACTGCTGCTCGGTGAGCCAGTGAAACTCCTGCACGACACCACCGTACAGGAACGGCACGATCGCCAGTCCGCTCCCGAAGACGAATGCGCCCGCTTCCGCGAAGTACCAGGCGATGGTGGCGAGCGTGCTGCTCGGTGCCGGGCCGTCGAGGCCGGTGAAGAACCACGGCACGAAGACGGCTGCGGCAGCGGGCCGCGGCGCAGCGCGTAGGACGAGCACGGCGAGGCCGGAGAGTACGAAGAGCCACACGATCTCCGACTCGGTCCAGGCCGTAACGACGGCGCTCAGCCCGAAGATACCCCACAGAAGCGCGTCGCGGCTGAGCGTCATGCGCATGAGCTTGAAGGCGCTGCGCGCGATGATGGCAATCACGGCCGCCCCGATCCCGTAGAAGAGACCCTGCATCCACCAGAGACCGCCGTAGCGCAGGTAGAGCCACGAAAGAGCCAGCACCATGACAAACGACGGCAGGATGAAGGCGGCAGCGACGAGCGTGGCGCCGAGATTCCCGGCGCGGACCCAACCGAGGTAGATGGCGAGTTGGGCGGCGAGCGGGCCGGGCGCCAGCTGCGCCAGCGCGAGGCCCTCGACATAGTCCTGCTTCGAGATCCATCGTCGCTTCTCGACCAGGTCGCGTTGCATGTAACCGGCGAGCGCGATCGGGCCGCCAAAGCCGAAGCTGCCGAGATGCAGAAAGTAGAATAGGAGCTGGTTCAGCGTGCAGGGCACGATGGCGGGTTGTTCGTCGTGACGGCCTGCAATCGCTTGGCTCATGGCTTCGCACTCTCAAGTGGCTCAATCGTGAAGTCGTCAAACGAGGTCACGCTGTCGGCCTTGGTCCAGAGACCAACTTTGCCGGCACTCGGGAAGGTCATGTCCTGGACGTCGAAGAGATGTTCGCCTTTTCAACCGGTCTGGCGGCGCGTGAGATCGGAACTGGATGGCTGCGTCATGCGCGTTTCCTCCGGTAGTACTCGTACAGGTCGTCGAAGACTGCGCGTGCGCGTTCGAGGCGGTCTTCATCCTCTTTGTGCGCCATCGCGATGCCCGCGATGAGCTTGTCGATTCCGGTGGTCTCCGCGCGCCCGAACTTGCCGTCCTTGAGGTCTATATCGTGGACGATCTCGGCAATCGGTCGCAGCGCGGGGTCGGTGATGCCGCAGCGCGTGAGCAGCACTTCGAAAGTGCAGTGGTCGCCTTCGTGGGTGAAGTCGCCCTCGAACATGTCGAAGCGCAGTTCGCCGGCTGTGGGGTGGTAGTCGCGTGTGGCGACGTACTTGAAGCGCGCGGCAGCATCGATGAAGCGCTTGATGAGCCACCCGCTCGCCATGCGATCGACGTGGATGCCCCGACGCGTGACCCATGTACGACCGCGAAGCTCTTTGGGATCTATGAGCACCCTCCCCCTGGGGGTGTCTGCGGTATGCACGCGCGCCTCCAGGGCTTGGAGCAGCCCGGCGGTAGCTTCCCTGCCGGGGGCATCGAAGAAGTCGAGTGCCGCCACCTCCGCGAACCGCTTCCGGAGCCGGGTTACCTGGGCGTGTAGCGTGGTGGCTTGATCGTTACTGCTCGCGTCCTCGACCGGCAACTCGGCCGCGATCGTGCGGGCATCCTCGGCGATCTGGGCGTAGTCGGCGGCGCGGGCGGCGTGGAAGAGAGCCTCGATTTGCGCATCGGATAGACCATCGACAAAGCGAGCCGCACAGACGGAAGCCTCGCCGCCGCCCTCCGTGACCTCGCGGACGACCCATTGAAAGTCTTCCTGGGACTGATCGCTCCACGGCAGCACGTACACAGAGTTCTTGATTGCCACGGCCCCGAGCCGTTGCAGGCGGCGCCAGATCTTGACGCGGAAGTAATCAGGCTTCGGCGGTAGCTGGTGGATCAGCAACAGCCAGCGGGCCTTGACGCGTGACACGATGGGTATCTATCGCAACTGAATCATACTGGCAACGGCTGAATCATCCCATCGCGAGCGATGGTGGTTTGACCATCGTAGCGCAACCTTGGCGTGGTCAGACCACCGGCGCACGTAGTCTGAATGATCGTCTTGCCGGCGCCGGGTTCGTCAGCGAGCAGGAAGCGCAACGGCTGGCGCTCCTTCATTGCCGGTGGCCGCCGGTTTCGAGCGCCGAGACGATGTCGGTTTTCTTGAAGTCCTTGCCTTTGAAGAGCAGCGGCTCGCCGGTCGCCTTGGCGAGCGCGTAAGAGAAGCAGTCGCCGAAATTAAGCCCGGCGGGATGCCGGCCCTTGCCGAAGTCGGCGTAAGCCTGCCGGGCGATGTGGGCCTGCTCCTCCGTGACAGGTTCGATTGCGATTGCCGCCCGGCGAATGAAGGCGTCCAATTGCCGGCTGCCCTTGTCATTCGTCTGGGCATCGATGACCACGGCCGCCTCGACGAAGCTTGCGGCGGACATGCGGCATGAGTCGGCCTGCGTCAGGGCACGCGCGTAAAGCTCTGCGTCGCCTTCCTCGAAGAGAATCGCCAGTACGGCCGAAGTGTCGACGATCATTTCGGCAGCCCGCGCTCGTCGTACAGCATGTCGCCGTGATCGACCGGCTGGCCCTGCAGCGTGCTCGCGCAGCGATGCCCGATCGCAAGCAGCTCGGCGACGGTCGCCTCGGGCCTTCGCTGCCTGCGGACCCGCTCCAGGCGCTCCCGGATCGCTGCCGTGACCGCCCGGGTCATCGTCTCGCCGGTCTCCTTGGCAAGAGCCTGTGCGAGCGTGTGGGCGGCCGGGTCCTTAATGTTGAGACTCATCTGGTCCTCCAGGGTAGACTGATTTCTACCCTTCGCCAATATGACCCGGAAGCCGGTCCGGCCGCAAGGAAGACCGCCCGGTCAGGCCGGCCCGTCCTCCTTGCGTGGGTGCCGGACCTCGGCGTGGACGTGTACACGGTAAGCCGCGCCAACGGCGCTCGCAAACGCCGGCCGGGACACCGCGGCCCGTTCTTACGGGCCGCTGGCCACGCGCGTGCGCGGACCGCTGGCGCCCAGCCCGACCAGGACGAACTGGGCCCGCACCTCCGTTTCCGACGGACTGGTGCGCTGGTTAACCGCGATATCCACCGACCAGCAATCGCACGTCGAAATAAAACGTACCCCCCAGTAGTTGCCGAGGAAGTTGGACGTCACCGCGTCGTAACGGCCGGCGTAGAACAGGCCGAACCAGTCCGTAACCCGCAACACGACGTTGCCGTTGACCTCGCGCAACTGGTTCCCGCTGATGAACCGATAGGTAATGCCGGCACTCGTGCGCGTCTCCAGGAATCGCTCGCCCCGCGCCGTCCACGGATCCTCGACGAACAACCCCACCCGCGTCGCCGTCAGATCGTTGTTGGACACGTCGTAGTTCGCCGCAAAGCGGAACGACAACGCGCGCGCGGGATTGACCCGACCTGCAAAATCGATGTCCGAGAAATGATCCGCCGCTCGCCCCGGCTGCAAAGGCTCGATCTCGCGCAGCACGTCGGCGCTCTGCATTAACGATAACCGCGCCAGCTCGCGGTAACGCTCGTCCGCGGGACCCAGATCGCCCCCGCCAAGAAAGCTCTCCGTCTCCGGTGCCGGAGCCGGCGACAGGCCGGGGTCGGCAAATCGCCCCACCAGGCGGGTCGTGGCCCCGTACGTGAACAGACTGCGCTGATCCACGCGGTCGACACCGTCCCAGAACGGCAGACTCTCCTGCGATACGAACGGCACATAGAGATATTCGAGCATCGGCTCGATCGAATGCTTCACCTTGTCGACCCCGAGCAGATCGAAGTCGAACACCCGCGCGATCGACGTGCCCACGCCGGCGTGGACGATCGGCAACGCGCGGTTTGCGGTGGCCGGCAGCACGGCGGGCGCACCCGCGTAACGCGGCCCGACCACGTCCGGATCGGTAACGTAATAGGCCGTCTCCCGGAACGCGGCGCGCACGGCACCGAAGGCGTACCGCCCCACCGGCAGCGGCACGGTCACCCCCGGCACGACGTCGAGGCGCATGCCGTCCGTGCCCTGTCCGCGCTGGTATAACATGCCCCCCAGATCGAGCTCGCCGAGGGCCCAGCGGCCGAAGCTCATCTGCGCATCGGCGTCGAGCTCCGGCACCCGCTGGAGCACCTGCGACTCGGGACCGAGCAGGTTCTGGTAATACACGCCCTGCCCGCGCACCGCGACACGATCCCATCCCGCCCCGAGCCCTCCCCAGGTGCGCGTGTACGGCAACGTCCGCACCGCAACCTCGCGACCGTAGGTAAAGGCATAAGTGTTGATCTCGCGCAGGAACAGATCGTCGCTGACCACCAGCGAGTCGGCGTAGAGCTGCAGCGGCCCCGCGACAGGCTGCCGGTGCTGGTTGACCACGCTCCAGCGGTTCTCGGGAATCACCGGCTCGAATGACGTACCGGTCGCCTGCCCGCGGAAGAACTCGTTGAAGTACGAGGTCTCGATGACTCCGGCCGCGTCCCGGGGCCAGAAGTAGCGGTACTCCCCGACCACTCCGATGCGCGCACTCGTCTCGACGTCGCCGGCGATCGTTAAGTCCTGACTGCGGTCGATCGCCCAGTAGAACGGCAGCAGCGTCTGAAAGCCGCGGCGGTTGGAGAACCCGAACTGCGGCACCAGAAAACCCGTCTGTCGATCCAGCTCCACGGGGAAGATCGCGCGCGGCACGTACAGCACGGGCACGTCGAGGATGTTGAAGGTTCCTCCCTTCAACCGGCCGTAACCCCCGAGGGTTACCTCGAGGTCTTCGCCGCTGATGCTCCAGCTCGGAGGCCCCTCCGCGCAGCGGCATGTGGTGAAACGGCCGTCGCGAATACGAAAACTCTGGCCGAGCCCCTTTTCGACCCGCGCGCCTTGCAGCGAATACTGGTTGAGGCGCGAGGTGATATTGGCGCCTTCGATGATGCCGGTTTCCTCCTCGAGATTGAGCGAAAGCGCATCGGCCGTCAGCAGCCCTTGCGGGTCGCTCAGCAGGACCCGGCCACTGGCATCGGCGATGTTAGTGATACGGTTGAAGCGCACCTCGTCGGCGTGCAACTCGGTGTCGCCCCGTTTTACCACGACGTTGCCGCGCGCCGAGACGGTATCGGTGCGCCGGTCGTAGGTCACCTCGTCGGCGTCGATGGTAACCTGCTCGCTCTCGAAGACGGGGCGGATCTGCGCCCCCGCCCCACCGGCAACCGCGGCGAGGACGAAAACGAGCAGCGCCCAGCGGACTCGCCGCGCCGCCGCCTCACGAAACCCGCACCGCATCGGAGGGGTCGAAGAGCGACCGTACGCCCCGCCTGTCGAGAAAGTAAGGATAGACGGCCCCGATCAAGAACAACGATCCGCACACCAGCACCGCATCGTCGGAGCCGGCCTGCGCGCACACGCACTCCAGCGCCGACTCCGGACTATCGACCGCACGCGCCGGACAGAACGCCCTGAAAGCCCGCGCTACCGGCTCCGGGTCCGCGCCTCGCGGCGGCAACACGCGGGTCACCGTTGCCGACGCCGCGATCGGTCCCAGCACCGCGACCATGTCCTCCCAACGCTTGTCTCGCATAACCGCAAAGAGCACGTGCACCCGCCGCCCGCCGGTTACACGCGGCACCTCGGCCACCAGCGCCGCGAGGCCGTCGGTGTTGTGGGCGCCATCCAGTACCACAAGCGGCTGCGTCTGCACCACCTCGAGCCGTCCGGGCCATCGCACCTCGGCAAGGCCGCGCCTGACGGCTACTTCCGACACCGGGAATCGCGGCTGAGCCCAGACGATCGCCGCCAGCGCCAGCGCCGCGTTCGTCCGCTGATACGAGCCTCGCAGACCGACAGTGAGCCCCTCGATCCTCGCTCCCAGCCCGTCGAAGCGAAACGGCACGTCGTCGCTCACCGAAAAATCGCGGCCGTACCAGTAAGTCGGCGCCTGCACCTGTGCCGCCCTCTCCGCAATGGCCCCGGCCGCCTCCTCGGTCATGGGCCCGACGATCGCCGGCCGTCCGGCCTTGACGATCCCGGCCTTCTCCCGCGCGATCGCCGCCAGCGCCTCGCCCAGGTACTCCTCGTGGTCCCGTCCGATGTTGGTGACGATCGCAACCTCCGGCAGCACCACGTTGGTGGCGTCGAGCCGCCCCCCCAACCCGACTTCGATCACGGCGAGATCGACCTCGGCGCGCGCGAAGTGCAGCAGGCCCATCACGGTGACCAGCTCGAAGAACGTCAGCTCGATGCCGCGAGCCAACACCGCCGACTGGATTTCCCGGGTGAGCGCCACCACCGTCTCCGGCGGAATTGTCGAACCGCCGACCCGGATTCGCTCTCCGAAACTCACGAGGTGCGGCGAGGTGTACAGGCCAACGCGATACCCGGCGGCGCCGTACACGGCATCGAGCATCGCCGCCACGGAACCCTTGCCGTTGGTCCCAGCCACGTGCAGCACCGGATAGCGCCGGTGCGGATCGCCGAGATGCCGCAGTGCAAGCTCGACCCTCTCGAGCTTGAAGTCCATGCCCCTGGCGGCCTCGAGACCGTAGAGCCACGCCAGGACCTCGGCATATTCGTTGTGGACCATCCGGCGCTCCGGAACTCAGCCACTGCGCGCCGCTCGCATGGCGGCCTTGAGGCTACGGAGAAAGGCGCCCACCTCGGACAGCAGGTCCGGGGCGCCACGGTGCGCGTCGACGATGCGCATGATGGCGCTGCCGACCACGGCCGCATCGGCGAAGCGCGCCACGGCGGCGGCCTGCGCCGGGGTCGAAATGCCGAAGCCCACGCCGATCGGCAGCCCGGTCGCCTCCCGCAGCCGCGCGATCGCGGGTTCGACGGCCTCGGCAAGCATCGGCCGCACACCCGTGACGCCGGTGACCGAGACGTAATACACGAAGCCGGCGGCGTGCCGCAGCACCGCGCGCACGCGCCCCGGTCCGCTCGTCGGCGCCAGCAAGAAAATGATGTGCACTTCTTGCGCCCGGGCCGGCACCAGCAACTCGCGCGCCTCCTCGGGCGGCAAATCCACCACCAACAGGCCGTCGACGCCCGCCCCGTGCGCGTCGGCGGCGAAACGCTCCGGCCCGTAGTGCAGGATCGGGTTGTAGTACCCGTAGAGAATGACCGGCACATCCGATTCGCGCCGGAACGTCGCCACCAGTTCGAGCACGCGCCCCAGCGAAGCGCCGGCGCGCAAGCCGATCTCCAGCGACCGTTGCAGCACCGGCCCGTCCGCCGAGGGATCGGAAAACGGCACCCCGAGCTCGATCAGGTCGGCCCCGCTGTCGACCGCAACGCGCATGAGCTCGAGCGTGGTCGGGACATCGGGGTCGCCCGCGGTAAGGAACGGAATCAGCGCGGCGGTATTCGCTGCGCGCAGCGCTTCGAAGGTCCGATCGATGCGATTCATGCCGCCTCAGCGCGGGCTTCGCCCGCAACCCATTGCGGATTGCGGATTGCGGAACTCATGAATCCGTCGTCCGCAATCCGAAATCCGCATTCCAAAATTATTCGCACCATGCAATCAAACGCGGAATTCGTAAATCAGAGGGTCACGCCGAGATGACGTGCGACGGTGATCATGTCCTTGTCGCCGCGCCCGGACAGGTTGAGCACGAGGATCCGATCCCGGGGCATCGCCGGCGCCGCGCGCACCGCGTAGGCCACCGCGTGCGCCGTCTCCAGAGCCGGAATAATGCCTTCGGTGCGCGTCAGCAGCTCCAAGCCGGCGAGCGCCTCGTCGTCGTTCACCGTGCAGTACTCGGCGCGTCCGGTGTCGTGCAGGTAACTGTGCTCCGGACCCACGCCCGGATAGTCGAGCCCGGCCGAGATCGAGTGCGCCGGCCGCACCTGCCCGAGCTCGTCCTGCAAGATGTACGTACGCTTGCCGTGCAACACACCGACCGAGCCGGCACTGATCGAGGCCGCATGCTGCCCGGTGTCCACGCCGCTACCGCCCGCCTCGACACCTACCATGCGCACCCCGGCGTCCCCGACGAACGGATAAAACAACCCCATGGCGTTGCTGCCACCGCCGACACAGGCGACCAAAAGGTCCGGCAGCCGCCCTTCCGCCTTCAGGATCTGGCGCCGCACCTCGCGGCCGATCACCGACTGAAAGTCGCGCACCATCATCGGGTACGGATGCGCCGACATCGTCGAGCCAACCAGATAGTGTGTCGTCTCGACGTACGTCACCCAATCGCGTAGCGCCTCGTTGATGGCATCTTTCAGCGTCTGGCTGCCGCTGGTGACCGGGCGCACCGTGGCACCGAGCAGCTTCATGCGAAACACGTTGAGCGACTGCCGCTG
Organism: Candidatus Binatia bacterium; assembly: GCA_023150935.1. Classification (NCBI taxonomy): domain Bacteria; phylum Candidatus Binatota; class Binatia (SeqCode); species Binatia bacterium. Next base: position 12,111 of record JAKLJW010000003.1, read on the forward strand.
CACGTCCTCGGCGCCCATGAACACCTCGCACTCGAGGCCGAACAGCGCGCACACGGTCGCCGTCGCCACCCCGTGCTGCCCGGCACCGGTTTCGGCGATGATGCGCCGCTTGCCCATGTGCCGCGCCAGTAGCGCCTGCCCGAGCGCGTTGTTGATCTTGTGCGAGCCGGTGTGACAGAGGTCCTCGCGTTTCAGGTAGATCTTCGCCCCGCCCAGCTTCGCGGTGAGCTGGGCGGCAAAATACAGCGGCGTGGGCCGGCCGGCGTAATCGCGGAGATAGGCGCCGAGTTCGCGCTTGAACGCCGCGTCGCGCCGGATCCGCCGGTAAGCGGTCTCGAGGTCGAGCAGCGCCGGCATGAGCGTCTCGGCCACGAAGCGCCCGCCAAAACGACCGAAATGACCCTGACGATCAGGCAGATTGTACATGGTCGATGAACCGCCTCATTTTCTCGTGGTCCTTCTTCCCCGGCGCCGACTCGACCCCGCTGGCAACGTCGACGGCAAAAGGTTGCACGGCCCGCACGGCCGCCCGCACGTTTTCCGGCGTCAGCCCCCCGGCAAGAATCAACCGGCGACGGTCGAACCCCTCGATCAGCTCCGGGGGAACGGACGCCCCTGTGCCCCCGTGCCGCCCCGCTACGTACGCATCGGCAAGCACGAAGTCCACCGCGTATCGCTGCGCCAGTGCGGCGGCACCGCGGTCCCGAACCCGCAGCGCCTTGATCGTCTTCCGCGACCAACCCGCGCATTCCGGCGGCTCTTCGTCGCCGTGGAATTGCAGCGCCTGCAAACCGACCTGCGCCGCAATCCGCTCGATCTCGGCGCGCGCGGCGTTGACGAATACCCCCACCGTACACACCGCCTTCGGCAACTGCGCCGCGATGGCCGCGGCCGCGTCGGGAGAAACGTAGCGCACGCTGCCCGTATAGAAGTTGAATCCGAGCGCGTCGGCCCCCGCCCCTGCGGCGGCGAGCGCGTCGGCGACGTTGGTGATCCCGCAGATCTTGACGCGAACCCGTTCGCCCATGAACTCATCCGTCGCGCAGCAACTCGCCGAGTTTCGCACCCGGATCCGGGGCGCGCATCAGGGTCTCGCCGATCAGAAACGCGTGCACCCCGCAGCGTTCGAGCCGTCTCATGTCCGCCGCCGTCTCGATGCCGCTCTCGGCAACGACCTGAACGCCGGCGGGCACGGATGCCATCAGCGCCTCCGTCGTCTCCAGGGAGGTGCGAAACGTGCGCAGGTCGCGATTGTTGATGCCGATGAGCGTCGCACCGGCCGCCAGCGCACGCCGCAGCTCGCCTGCGTCGTGCACTTCCACCAGCGCGGTCAGGTTCAGCTCCTGCGCGAGAAACAGCAACTCGCGCAACGCTTCGTCGTCGAGAATCGCCACGATCAGCAACGCCGCGTCGGCGCCGTAGGCGCGCGCCTCGTAGAGCTGGTAAGGGTCGATCGTGAAGTCCTTGCGCAACAGTGGCACCGTCACGTGCGCGCGCACGCTTTCGAGGTACTCGAGTCGGCCCTGGAAATACCGCTCCTCGGTGAGCACGGAAATCGCAGCCGCACCGGCGGCATCGTACGCCGTCGCAATCGCCACCGGATCGAACTCGGCGCGGATGACGCCCCGAGACGGCGACGCCTTCTTGACTTCGGCGACGATGGCGCGCGGCCGGTGCGCCAGCGCGGCGGCGAAGTCCCGGCGGGCGGCGATAAACGACGGCCGCTGCCGGAGCGCCGCCAACGGTACCGCCGCACGCGTCCGGTCCAGATCCGCACGCCGGTCACGCACAATGTCGTCGAGAATCATCGGTTCGCGATCTCTACCAGCCGGGCAAGCTTCTGCGCCGCACGGCCGCTGCGAATGGCGTCCTCTGCCAGTCGAATGCCGGCTGCAATCGACGGCGCCATGCCGGCAACGTACAGCGCCGCGGCGGCGTTGAGGACGGTAACGTCACGCCGGGGCCCGGTCGCCCCGCCCAGAATGCCGCGCAAGATCGCCGCGCACGTTTCCCGGTCCCCGCCAGCGAGATCGCCCTCCCGGCTACGCGCCAGCCCGAAGTCCTCGGGGACGATACGATACGAACGCACGGCCCCGTCCTTCCATTCCGACACCTGCGTTGGAGCGGCGGTGGAGATCTCGTCGAGCCCGTCCTCCCCACTCACCACCAGAGCATGAACGCTGCCGAGACGACCGAGCACGGCCGCCAGGGGCTCGGTCCACGACGCCGCGAAGACGCCGACGACCTGATGGCGCGCGCCGGCGGGGTTGGAAAGCGGGCCAAGGAGGTTGAAGATCGTACGCACGCCAAGCTCGCGACGCGGCCCGGCCGCGTGTCGGGTCGCGGGATGGAAGTTGGGTGCGAAGAGGAAACCGAACCCGACCTCGTCGATACACTCGGTCACTCGTTCCGGCGGTAAGTCGATGCGGACACCGAGAGCTTCGAGCACGTCGGCCCCACCCACTGTCCCCGACGCGGCGCGGTTACCGTGCTTGGCGATGGTAACGCCGGCACCGGCGGCAATGAAGGCGGCGGCGGTCGAGATGTTGAACGTCCCGCGCATGTCGCCACCCGTACCGCAGGTGTCGACCACGACCGACGCGCGCGGGCGAATACGCGTCGCGTGCGCCCGCAGCGCGCGCGCCGCACCCGCCAGCTCCTCGACCGTTTCGCCGCGCATGCGCAGCCCCACCAGCAACCCACCGATCTGCGCCGGCGTCGCCACGCCCGTCATGAGCTGCGTCATGACGTTCTCCATCTCCGCCTCGCTCAGAACCTCGCCGGCGACGATCCGCGCCAGCGCCGCGCGCACGTCGGTCATCGCGCCGCCTCCACGCGTCGTCCGCCCCCGCCCCGCGTCAAATCGAGGAAGTTGCGCAGCAGATGTTTGCCCTCGACCGTGAGGATCGACTCCGGGTGGAACTGAATTCCCTCGACAAGGAACTCGCGATGGCGCGCTCCCATGATCTCCCCTTCGGCCGTCCACGCACTCAGCTCGAGACACGCCGGCAGGGTCGCACGCTCGATGAGTAGCGAGTGGTAGCGAGTCGCCTCGAACGGATTCGACAGGCCTCGAAAGATGGTGCGGCCGTCGTGCAGGATCGGCGACGTCTTGCCGTGCATCAGGCGCGCGGCGCGCACGATGTGTCCGCCGAAGGCCACCCCCATGCTCTGATGCCCCAGACACACCCCGAGGATCGGGATCTCGCCGGCGAAGCGCTCGATGACCGCCACCGAGATCCCCGCCTCCGCCGGCGTGCACGGCCCGGGCGAAATGACGATCTGGGTCGGACGCAGGGCCACTATATCGTCCACCGCGAGCGCGTCGTTCCGGTACACGCGCACGTCCGCCCCCAACTCGCCCAGGTACTGGACCAGGTTGTAGGTGAAGGAGTCGTAGTTATCGATCATCAGCAACATCGTTGGCCGTCGTTCGTCGTTCGTTACTGGCTATCGGCCACTGCACACTGTCCACTGCCCACTGTCCACTGCCCCCTCACCGCATGCCTTCCGCCAGGCGCAACGCCTGTACCATCGCTCTGGCCTTGTTGATGCACTCGGCATACTCGCGCTCCGGAACCGAATCGGCAACGATGCCGGCGCCGGCGCCGATGTAAACCTGGCCGCCCTTGACCAGGATCGTACGGATGGCGATGCACGTGTCCATATTGCCCGAAAACGAGAAATAGCCGACCGCCCCGCCGTAGACACCCCGGCGCACCGGCTCGAGCTCCTCGATGATCTCCATGGCTCGGATCTTCGGCGCTCCGCTGAGCGTGCCGGCAGGAAACGTCGCCCGGAACACATCGAAGCAATCGCGCCCCGGCTGCAGCTCGCCGCGCACGTTGGAGACCAGGTGCATGACGTGCGAGTAGCGCTCGACGATCAGTCTTTCGGTCACTTCGACGCTGCCGACGGTCGCGACGCGGCCGACGTCGTTGCGCCCCAGATCGACGAGCATGATGTGTTCGGCAATCTCCTTCGGATCGGTTACCAGCTCCCGCTCGAGTTCGGCATCGCCCCGCTCCGACGTGCCGCGCGGGCGCGTGCCGGCGATTGGCCGCACGGTGATTTCACGCCCTTCGAGGCGGGCCATGACCTCCGGCGACGAGCCGATGAGCTGCACGTCGCCGAGGCGCAGGTAAAACATGTACGGAGCCGGGTTGACGGTCCGCAGGCAGCGGTAGATGTCGAACGGCCGCACCCGCAGCGGGCAGGAAAACCGCTGCGCCAGCACCACCTGAATGATGTCGCCAGCGACGATGTAGTCCTTGGCGCGGCGGACCACGTTCTCGTACTGCTCCTGCGTCGTGTTGGAGCTGACCGCCGGCCCCGCGCCTTCGGGATGCAAGCGCGTCGGCGCCGCCAACGGCCGGTCGAGCCGCGCGATCAACTCTTCGATGCGCGCGCAGGCGGCATCGTAAGCGGCGTGCAGGTCGATGTCGGGACCGACGGCGGCATGGGCAACGACCCGGATCGTTTGCGCCGTGTTGTCGAAGATCAGCAGCGTGTCGACCAGCATCAGGTACTGGTCGGGCAGCTCGAGGTCGTCGCGGGCGGTGGCCGGCAAACGTTCGAAGTGGCGCACGACGTCGTAGCCCAGGTACCCGACCAGCCCGCCGGAAAACCGCGGCAGCCCGGGCACGGGCACCTGCCTGTAGCGCCCGAGGAACTCGCGCAGCGCCACGAACGGATCGGCGACCTCGGCAGGGATGCCAGGTTGTCCGGGCGGCGCAATCTCGACCCTCCCGCCCCGGCTCCGAAACACGACCTGCGGGGCGACTCCCAGGAAGCTGTAGCGACCCCACTTCTCCGCACCCTCCACGCTCTCCAGCAGGAAGGCGTCACCGCCGTCGTCAATCTTGAGGAAAGCCGACACCGGGGTTTCGAGGTCCGCGAGGATCTGGCGCGACACCGGCACCAGGTTGCCCGCGCGCGCCAGCGCACAGAACTCGTCGAAGTTTGGGGTGTACATGGTCTCGTCTGCCGCCGGTCTTGCCGCTCGCCGCCGCGGTCTCCGGCCGATCTTACTGCGGCGTCACGTGCGCGTTCTCCAGGCCCTCGCGCCGCTTCAGGCGGCTTTCGAGTTCGGCTGCCTTGTCGCGCGACCCGAAACGGCCCACCCGCACCCGATACCAGGTCTGGCCGCGCACCGGTGCCTGGACCGTATACGCATCGTAGCCCTTGGCCCGCAGCGAGCGGGCCAGGTCCTGCGCCTGCTGTGGATTGGTGGTCGCGTTGACCTGCACGGTCCACCCGGCATCGGCCCACTCGTCACGTCCGCTCGGCGGCGTCGGTCGCGGCGCCGGGGTGCGGGTGGGCCGCGGCGTCACGGCCGCCGGCGTGTCGCGTACCGTCGGCCGCCGCGTCGGCGTTCCCGCCGCGGCCGGCGCCGCGGGCGTCCGGGCAGCCGCCGGCGGCGCCGTGTACTGCGCCGCCACCGCCACCTCTGCGACCTGCGTCTCCTGCATGCGCCGATACGCCTTGCCCTTCATCGATTCGAAGAACTGCTGGTCGGCGGGCCCGAGCGCCTCGGCCGGGGTCGGCGCCGCGGGCATCTCGCGCTTCACCACCCGCTCCTCTTTCGCCATCAGGAATTCGGTCTGTCGCTTGCCGATGACGAAACCGAGGAAGAAGATCACCACGGATGCCAGAACAAAGCCGCTCAGCAGCAGGAAGACCTGCACGTACGTGAAACCTGCCGTACCCGCCCGCCGTCGCATCGCTTCCCCTCACATCGTCTCGGGCGCCGTCACGCCCAGCACGTTCAACCCGCAGCGAATCGCACGCCCGACCGCAAACGCCAGATAGAGCCGCGCCGCGGTACGGACGGCATCGTCGGTGACGATGCGGTGGCGATTGTAGAACCTATGGAACTCGCCCGCGAGGTCGATGAGGAAAAAGACCACCCGGTGCGGCTCGAGCAGCCGTGCGGCATCCTCGACCACGTCGGTATACTGCGCCAGCAGCTTTACGACCGCCACCTCCTCGGGCTCGACCAGACTCTCCAGATGCGAGACCGCCGCCGGCGCCCGCGTGCTCCCCGCGGCCGCCGCCTGCCGAAAAAGGCTGCACACCCGCGCGTGCGCGTACTGCACGTAGAAGACCGGATTCTCCGCCGACTGTTTCCGGGCGAGGTCGAGGTCGAACTCGAGATGACTGTCGGCCTTGCGCAACAGGAAGAAGAAGCGCACGGCGTCGGCGCCGACCTCGTCGAGCAACTCGTCGACGGTGACGTACTCGGCGCGGCGCGTCGACATCTTCACCTGTACGCCCCCGCGCGTCAGCGTGACGAACTGATAAATGATCGGCTTGATCTTCTCCGCATCGAGCCCGAGCGCCGCAATCGCCGCCCGTACCTCGACGTTTTCGTCGATATGGTCGGCACCGAGCACGTCGACAAGCAGATCGAAACCGCGACGCAACTTGTCCTGGTGATAGGCAATGTCGGGCAACCTATAGGCGGGCTCGCCCGAGGACTTCACGAGCACGCGGTCCTTCGGCAACCCCAGCGGCTCGCCACGCAGCCACACCGCGCCGTCTTGCTCGAACGCCAGTTCCCGCTCGCGCAGCGCCCCCAGAGCAGCCTCGATCCGACCGTCCCGGTAAAGCGAATCCTCGTTGAAGTAAGCGTCGAAGCGCACCCCAAGGCGCTTCAGCGTGGCTTCGATATCGGCGAGAATAGCTCGTTCCGCGGCATCCTTGAACGGCCCGGTCGCCGGCGCATCGCGCAGCGCCGTGCCGTGCGCCGTCACCAGTTCGTCGGCGATCGCACCGATGTACGCACCGCGATACCCGTCTTCGGGAAAAGCAACCGGCGCACCGATGGCTTCGAGATACCGCGCCTGCACCGAGGCGCCAAGCAACGTCATCTGCCGCCCGGCATTATTGAAGTAGTACTCGCGTTCGACGGTATGACCGGTCTGTTCGAGAATCCGCGCGATGGCGTCGCCGAGCACGGCGTTGCGGCCGTGGCCGACGGTGAGCGGGCCTGTCGGGTTGGCACTGACGAACTCGACCAGCACGCGTCTCCCGCGCCCGATCGGTGCGGGGCCGAATCCGTCGGCCTCGATCTCCGCCAGACACTGCGCCCAGAACCGCGGCGAGAAGCGGAAGTTGATGTACCCGGGGCCCTCGACCTCGACCCCCGCGAGCAGGCCCTCCGAGTCCTCGATGTAACCGGCGATGGCCTCGGCCAACTTGCGCGGCGACGTCCGCTCCGCACGCGCAAGGCCAAGCGCCACGGTCGACGCGAGGTCGCCGAACTTTGGGTCTTTCGGGACCTCAAAAACCAGAGGGGGGAGGCTGGCGGACCGCAGCGCTCCCCCCTCTATGGCTCGGGTCAACGCCTGCTGAAGCAGTCCCTCAAGACGCTTTTTCATCCTCCGTTCGCCAACGGTCGCTCGACGATGACATGTTGTCGTGTCTGCGCGGAACGCAGCTTGCGCGGCCTATATCGTTGGCCCAAGGTTCAGTCAAGAACGCGCGCTCACACGTTCGTCGTCGCGGCGTCCTCCGCGGCCCGCGTAAGGCTCATCACAAGGGCGTCTTCACCACGGCCGTAGTAATTCCGGCGCACACCGGTTTGCCTGAACCCGAAGCGGCCGTACAACCCCACCGCGGCTTCGTTGCCGCGCCGCACCTCGAGGGTGATCAGGCGCACGGCGTTTACCGCGGCCTCCTCGAGGATGTGCTCGACGAGCAGACGGCCGATGCCGGCACGCCGATGGTCGGGATCGACGGCCAGGTTGAGGATGTGCATCTCGTCGCCAACCAGCCAGCGGCACACGTACCCGACCACACGGCTCGCGCCGTTGCCGAGTCGCGCCAGCGTCGTTCGCGAGAACGGGATCTTCAACTCGTGCAGGAACAACCCCGGACTCCACGGCGTGGGAAAGGATCGGCGCTCGATCTCGACGACGGCATCGAGGTCGGCGCTCTCCATCGGCGACAACCGCACCGCGGGCATCACCACCGAATTAGCGCCGACGCCCACGTGAAACCAGCACCGAATGCCGCAAGACACACCAGCTTGCCCGACTGCACCAACCCGGCCTCCATCGCCTCGTAGAGGGCGATCGGGATCGATCCCGCGGTCGTGTTGCCGTAACGATCGATGTTGTTGAACATCTTCTCTTCCGGCAGTTCGAGCGACATCGCCACCATCTGGCTGATGCGCAGGTTCGCCTGATGCGGAATGAGCAAGTCGAGATCGGCCGGGGTATACCCGCAGGTATCGAGCGCCTCGCGGACGACTTCGGGAAATCGCGTCACCGCATGGCGGAACACGTACTTCCCTTCCATGCGCGGAAAGACCCGCGGCGGGTCCCCGGCGATCATCTCCTCGGTCAAGCGCGGCCGCTCTCGGGAGCCCGGGCTCTCGATCCACAGCTTTTCGGCAAACTTGCCGTCGGCATGCAGGTGCGTCGCGAGAATGCCACGGTCGGGCCCCGCGGCCGGACCCACCACTACCGCCCCGGCACCGTCGCCGAAGATGACCGCGACCTCGCGCCCGCGGGTGGTCAGGTCGATGCCGGTCGAGTGCACTTCGCCGCCGACGAGGAGTACATGGTCGTAAAGGCCGGTCTTCACGAACGTGTCGGCAATGGCGAGACCGTAGAGGAAGCCCGAGCACTGATTGCGCACGTCGAACGCGGGAATGCCCTGCAAACCGAGCTTTTCCTGCAGCAGGCAAGCTGACGCGGGCATGTCGATGTCCGGACTCAAGGTCGCATAGATCAGGCAGCCGATCTGTGCCGGCGACACGCCGGCGCGGTCCAACGCCTCGCGTGCGGCGATCAGGCCCATGTCGGTACCGCCGGTGTGGTCATCGCTGAACCGGCGTTCGCGAATCCCGGTGCGCTGCTGAATCCATTCGTCGCTGGTGTCCATAAGCTTCGACAGGTCGTCGTTGGTGACGACACGGTCGGGCAGGAAGCGGCCGACGCCGAGAATCGTCGCGTTTCGCATGCGTCTGGTTCCCTCCTACAGTCGGATCACCGCGGCGCCCCAAGCGGCACCGGCGCCAGAAGCCGCCAGGCACACGACCGCGCCGCCGCCGAGCGTACCGGCCGCGATCTCCTCGCTGAGGGCAACCGGCAGCGCCGCCGCGGAGAGATGCCCGTACCGGGCGGCGGGTATGTTGAGTTGCGACGCGCGCGCACCGATGCTGCGGCCGACGGCTTCGCCCACCTCGGACAGTACGTGTCCGACGACGAAGCGGTCGACCGCCTCGGCGCGCAACCCGGCTGCCGCCAGCACTTCCCCGATAACGGCCGGCAAGGACGCTTCGCCGAACCGGCGTACCGCTGCCTTGTCGAGCTTCGGGAAATGCCCTCCGGCGCGGAAGTTTTCCACGCTGACGCGTAGCGGGTGCTGGCGGCTCGCCGGATACTCGCACCAGAAATCGCGATAGCGGCTGCCGTCGGTGTGTACCGCCGTGGCCAGAATGCCGGCACTGCCCGCCGATGGTCCGACGATCGCCACACCGGCACCGTCACCGTAAAGCCGCGCCACATCCGCCCCCGTCGGCGAGTAGTCCAACCCGGCGGAGTGAACCTCCGCGCCAGCCACCAGCACGCGGCGGTACTTACCGGCCTGCACTAACCGATCGGCAACGACGAGCCCGAAAACGAAGCCGGCGCACTGGGCGCGGACGTCGAGAGCGCCGATCTTCCGCGCGCCCAGTTGCGGCTGCAGGTAGCAGGCCGAGCCCGGAAAGGTCACGTCCGGCGTCATCGTCGCAAACACGATGAAGTCGACGTCCTCCGCCGTGAGTGCGGCGCGGGAAAGCGCGGCCTCGGCCGCCGGGACCGCGAGCGTCGACGGGCCGCCGGGTTCGAGCGCGCGCGGACGCCGCACGCCGGCGCAGTCGGCAAGCGATGGCAGGTAATGGCCCACGCCGAGCAATGCGCCGCTCATGCGGGGTGCTCCATGGCCTCGACATCTTTCAGCAAGACGACCTCCAAGGTCTTGTTCCGGAGGCGGTGTTTGAAGCCGCGCACCGGAACGGGCAGTTCGACGTTGGTCGTGAAGTCTGGCGGAAACGCCGGCGACACCGCGGCCAGCCGCCTTAGGGTATGGTCGGTCACGTGCCCGTGGACGACGAAGAAGCCGCTCTCCAATGACAGCTCGTACCGGTAGTCGGGCATGGCGTCCGGCACGCCGAAGATCTCCTTCTGCGCCGAAGGCGGTACGCGACGCGGCAATTCGACTTCGAGCAGAAAACCGCTGCCCAGCTCTTTCAATGTGTAGACCTCTCCGTAGCGACGTTCGCGCTCGATGCGATCTTCGAACGCGCTACCGCGGAAGCCTTCCCATCCCACGCTCCCGCGGCGCTCCAATCGACGCAGGGTACGCGTCCACGGCCAGAACGTCAGCGCCACCAACGGGCCGTACCAGGCGCCAAGGTAGATCGCGGACCGCCCCGTTTCGGCCCGGCGCGCCATCGCCCCGACGCGCAGGGCCCCCTCGACCAGGGCGAGCAGCAATCCGGCGGCGATGCACGCCAGCAGGCGCGGCCCGGGAAACGTCCCTGACGCGAACAGGACGGCGACGACCAGGGCCGATACCGGGTAGACGATGGCGTTGTAGAGCAGGTTCAGCACGGTAGCGCCGGCGGCGGTGAAGAACCGGGCATCTCCGACCGCGGCTTCGATGGCGCGTTTGCGGGGATCGGACAGGGCGCCGAGAAAAGGCTGCATCAGAGCGGCGAACCATTTCCGTCGCGCCGGCGCGTCCGCGCGCACGGCCTCGAGCCGCGCGACGGCATCCTCGAAGGTCCCCGGCAATTCGCCGGGGAAGGCCGCGCCGGTTGGCGGTCCGCCGGCGGACGGCGGGGTTTGCGGCGGCGGTGCCACCGGCGGTGGCGGCGGTGGGGGCGACGGCGGCTCGACTGGCGGCGGCGCCGCGACCGCTGCGGTGGGTGCGCCGTTGGCTTTACGGAAGCGGGAGGGGAAGTTGGCCGGGAACTCACGTCCGGGGTGCAACTGCCGCGCCCGATCGAGGAGGACGGCTTCGTTTTCGGGGCGTTGCGGGTCGGGAATGCAGCAGTCCACCGGGCAGACAGCGGCACAGGCTTCCCGGTCGTGGAAACCGACACACTCGGTGCACTTTTCGGGGACGATATAAAAGACGTCCTGTGCCAGAGCGGGGTGTTTGACCGCGTTCAGTTCGTACTCGACGCCGCCCTGGTAGATAGCCGCGTTAGGGCATTCGGGCTCGCACGCACCGCAGTTGATGCACTGAGACGTGATGACGGTCGCCATGCGGTGATCTCCTGGCCGAGCCTCGACCGCCGGAGCCTACCGGAGCGGGGCCGGTCGATCAACGCAGCCACCGCCCGGCAAAGCGTGGCGAGCACCCGACACACACTCGCGACGCTACGGATAAATCAGATGGCCGATCGGACCATTGGGTTGCGGGCGACAGGTCGTGGCCGCCCGCCCCGGCGGTGGCGATCGCCGACCCGGAACCGACTCACGGCTCGCGAGGAATTGAACTCTGCGGGGTCGACTTCCCGGGGGGGGGTTGGGACTTGCCTGGTCATCGACGTCTGACTATTCCGGTTTTATGGTCAAGACCGCGGCTGTCGCCGAGCTCAAGGCGCATCTCAGTCGGTTTCTTCGCCGCGTGAAGGCGGGCGATGAGATCCTGGTCACCGAGCGCGACGTTCCGGTGGCTCGCATCGTTCCGGTGGCGCCCGTGGGCGACGAGCGCCTGCGTGGACTCGAGCGACAGGGTCTCGTCAAGATCGGAAGCGGGAAGCTCCCGAAGGACTTCTGGACGCGCCCGCGGGGTGAGGATCCTCGGGGCCTTGTGCGCGCGGCGGTTGGCGAAGAACGCGAGGAGGGATGGTGAGGTTCTGGGACACCTCCGCCATCGTACCGCTGTGCGTCACGGAGCCGGCGACCGCCGCGGTCAGGGAGCTGACCGACTCTGACTCATCGTTCGTCGTCTGGTGGGCCAGCCGCACCGAATGCGTATCGGCCTTTGCGTGCCGTCGCCGTGACGGGGTGCTGAGCCCGTCAAGCGAGCGCTACGCCGGCGAGGCGCTCGATGCACTGTCGGCGGCGTGGTCGGAGATCCAACCCAGCGCGGCGCTGCGCCGTCGCGCGGAACGACTTCTCGGCGCGCATGCGCTACGGGCCGCCGACGCCTTCCAACTCGCAGCCGCGCTGCTGTGGACACAGGGGGAAACCCGCGGACGCGAGTTCGTCTCGTTCGACCAGCGTTTGCGCGAGGCCGCGGCGCGAGAAGGGTTCTCGATCCTGCCCGAGTAAGGCAACGGCTCGGCATCGCTTTCGCCTTCGGCATCGATCCCCGCACTCCTGGCGGATCGTTCGCTCGCCCCACCAGCTCTGGTCGAGTACCGAGAACAAGCACCGCCTTGCGAAGCAACCACGAGCGAATATCGATTCACGCGAGGAAACCAATGACCTGCACCGCATCGTCGCGCCGGCTGTGGGTGCCCGTCCCACCGGCGGCTTTATTGCGCTTCCACGTCTCACCTCAACCCGCGATTGCCTGGCCCTGCGAGGGGCCTTTCGCCACCGGGAACAAGTCGAGGTGGAGTGAATGGTCCGAGCGATCCTAGCGCTCATGGTGCGCGAGTCGCTCGCGGAGCGCTGCTCTGACCCGCCTTCGTACCTCGTCCGGAATGTCGGCCGCGGCCAGCTCGCCGGTCAGCCGAATCGTCTCGCCGTAGGTCCTGGAGAAGGCACGGCAGTCGGGACAGTGGCGGAAGTGTCGTTCGATCGCCGCGGCGAGCCCGGGGGCGAGGGTTCCGTCGAAGTAACCCTGCAGGACGGAGACGACGTCCTCGCAGGTGCGGTGTCCCATCAAGCGCATCAGCAAGGCCATCGGCCGCTTCATCGGTCACCCCCGAAAAGCCCCGCCAGCCGTTCGCGCAGGCGAAGGCGAGCACGGTGCAGCCGGCTGCGCACGGCGAGGACGGTCGAATCGGTCGCCATTGCGATTTCGTCGTGACTGAGACCGAGGGCGTCCTTCAGCCACACCACGGTTCGATCGGGGTGCGGCAGTTGGTCCAGAGCGGCGCTGAGTTCCTTACGCAACTGCGATCGATACACCCGGTCCTCCGCCGATTCGCTCCAGTCCTGCACAGGACGCGCGTAACCGCCCATCCAGTTGAAGCGCGGGAGATCTGCTTCGGCAGTCGTCGGATTGCGCTGCGCGGATCGCCGGTGCATCAGCGCGGCGTTGACGCCAATCTGGTGCAGCCAGGTGCCAAAGGCGGCATCGCCGCGAAAGCCGTCGAGGTTCTCGAATGCTCTCATGATCGCGCCCTGATACACGTCGGCGGCGTCAGCCTCGTTGCGGACGATCCGGAGCACGGTCTGGTAGACGCGTCCTTCGTACGGGCGGATCAGGTCCTCGAATGCCACGGCGTCGCCGGACCGCACGGCGGCAACGAGGGCTGCTTCGTCGCGTTCCTCCATGACTTTGCGCCCGACGGTACACGATTTGACCGTTTCCAGCCACGGCTTCGCTTCAGCAATGGCGTGCCGTGACTGGTTCGGCCCTCCATCTGCCGGCGCCGCCGAGCCGGCCTCTCCTCCGTACTCGTACTCGTTCACGTACTCGTACACGGCCACTTCCTCGCAGACGTGCCGTCGTTCGTGGTCCAACTTCATCGCTGCGTACCCTCAGTCCGGGTACGAGTACGTGTACCGCTTCGCCGAGTACGTGTACGGAGCAGAAGCCGAACCCAACCATGAGATGCGCGACGCACAGCCGGCGTTGCAGAAGGCACAGACCGCACGCGACCCGCGCCGATGGCGCCCGACTGCCACGCCCCACGCCCGGCCGGCATCAATAACGGCAACGAGATCGATCCCGGGCCGACTGTCGGCAGGAACGAGAAGGAAGGAAATGGCAAGAATACAGGTCATGGCGAAATCGCTGCTCGCAGCGGTTGTATTGACGGGGCTGGCAGACACGGGCATCGCGCAGAATGTCCTCGTGCGAGAAGATTTCGAATCGGGGCTCTCGGACCGCTGGGTCGAGCGCGGCTTTCCGAGCATAGAGAGAACCAACCGCTTCTCCCTCGTGTCCGATCCGGACGGCAACCGATATCTGGAGGCGATCAGCGATCGCTCCACATCCGGCAAGGGTCTGTGGCTGGAATTCGATCCCCTCCGTTGCGCCGCAGTGAGCTGGCGGTGGAAGATCTCGAACGTAATCGCCACCGCGGATCTCGAGCGCAAGGAAGGCGACGATTCGGCGGCCAAGCTCTACGTCGTCTTCGACGGACCGTCCCGGTGGAACCCCGTCGACAAGCGTCTTCTTATCTATGTCTGGGACAACCGGCTGCCCAGAGGCACCGTCCTTCCCAACGCCTGGGAACCGGAGAAGGCACGGATGGTCGTCCTCCAAAGCGGTGCGGAGAGAGTCGGGCAGTGGGTGAACGAGCGGGTGGACCTGGCAAACGACTTCCGCCGCGCGTTCCCGGGCGAAGAATCGCTCCAGGTCGAGGCCCTGGCGTTCATGGCCGATACGGACAACACCGGCACGCGGGTAACGGCAGGATTCGACGATCTGTCCGTTCGCTGCGATTCCACCGGATCGAGCCGCTGACCGTGGGACTTTCGCTGCGCCCGGGGGTCGGTCCTGCCGCTCTGCGCCGGGTCCGTTTTCGCTGCGCGCCACCGTCGCGCCGGCGCGGCGTGAGCCCGACACCCGATCCGTTCTAGCCGCGAGCGGCGCCGTCGGTCGCCTCGGCGAGGGCCCGGCGGGCGATGTGCGTGACGTAGACGCTGACGACGACCGTGGCGGCAAGCCCGGAAAAGTAGAAGAGCTGCTGCGTGCTGCCGCCCGAGGCGCGGCCAGCGGCAAGCTCGCTCACGCTGGTGATCAGCGAGCCAAGGTACACGTACATCAACGTTCCCGGCAGCATGCCGATCAGGGACCCCAACACGTAATCGCGGGTGCTAACTCCCGTCACGCCGAAAGCGTAGTTCAATAGATTGAACGGGAAGATCGGCGACAGCCGAGTCAATAACACGATCTTCAGTCCGGCCCGGCCAACAGCGCGGTCGATGGCCGCGAAACGGGGGTTGCCCTGAACCCTGGCTGCCACCCAGCCGCGAGCCACGGTCCGTCCGAGAAAGAACGCCACGACCGCACCGAGGTTCGCCGCCACGACCACCGCCGCCGTACCAAGCCCGACTCCGTATGCGAATCCAGCCCCCAGAGTGAGCACCGAACCGGGCAAGAACAGAACGGTCGCGGCCACGTAGACCAGCCCGAAAAGGGCGAGCCCGGGCCAGCCGGCGTCGCGAATCCAGCCGACGAGGGCGAGCAGTTGTTCCTGAACATTCAGGGTCCTTGCCAAACCCAGCAGTACAGCCCCCACAGCCCCCGCCACGATTACGGCAACTAACCTCAGCCGCCGGGCGGCAACCCCTCGAGGTCCGGGCCGCGTCTCTCGTTTTTGCTCCGCGGCCATCGTATCCACCTCCATCGTTCCTCCATAGATGTGTCGTTGTGCTCTGAGATGTCGGTCGCACGCAAGTGTTGCGGAAGCACCGCAGCGTCGGGGCCGGAAGCACATTTCGGCGCAACGTCTTCCGTGTAGCTGCATCTCAGGAGCCAGGGGGTGTAAGAAGGTGAACATAAATGAACCCGATGGCCGCGTCGTCGCACGCCGGCGCCGTCGTCTGAACCGCAGATCATGGCTGATCGAACAGGGCAACCAGATCAGAAGTGAGAGGTGAGATCGTGTTGAAAGTCGAAGCGTCAGTCCTGGAGCGCTATTCGCGCGGCGCCGCAAGGCGCGAAGCGAGCCTCTGCTGCCCGGTGGACTACAACGAGAAATACCTCGAGATCATCCCGGCCGAAGTGATCGAACGGGACTACGGCTGTGGGGACCCGTCCGCTCACGTGCGCCCCGGAGACGTCGTACTCGATCTCGGCTCCGGAAGCGGCAAGGTCTGCTTCATCGCGGCGCAGGTGGTCGGACCCACAGGGCGGGTCGTCGGCGTGGACATGAATCCGGACATGCTGGCCCTGGCGCGCCGCCACGCACCCGACATCGCCGCGAAGCTCGGTTACGGTAACGTCCAGTTCGTCCGTGGGCGAATCCAGGATCTGCGCACCGACCTCGATGCCGTGGACCGCTACCTGTCGCGGCATCCGATCGCCTCGCAGGACGACCTGTGGGCCTTCGAGGCTACCCGCGAGGAACAACGCGAGACGCGCCCGCTGGTCGCCGACGAGTCCATCGACGTCGTCGTGTCGAACTGCGTCTTGAATCTCGTCCGCGACGACGACAAGCAGATACTGCTCAACGAGATCTTTCGCGTCCTGCGAATCGGGGGACGGGCGGCGATCTCCGATATCGTCTCGGACGAACCGGTGCCGGAGACGCTCAAACAAGACCCGGAGTTGTGGTCAGGGTGCATCTCGGGAGCGTTCCAGGAAAAGGCCTTTCTCGACGCGTTCGCCGCCGCCGGGTTCTACGGCATCGAGATTCTGAAGCGTGACGCCGAACCGTGGCGGACGGTGCAGGGCATCGAGTTCCGTTCGGTCACGGTGCGGGCGTGGAAGGGAAAGCAGGGGCCGTGCTGGGAACACAATCAGGCCGTCATCTACCGCGGTCCCTGGAGCGAGGTCCGCGACGACGATGGACACACCCTCACGCGCGGCGTACCGGTGGCCGTTTGCGAGAAGACGTTCCGTCTCTATGGGCAGGAACCCTACGCCGCCGACATCATACCGGTGCCTCCGCGGACTCCCGTGGCGCCCGAGGCGGCGCAACCTTTCGATTGTTCGCGCGCCACGGTGCGCGCTCCGCGCGAGACCAAGGGGCTGGAGTACGATCTGACCAGCGGGGCAGAGACCGGGGCTTGCGGCGGTAACGGGAGCTGTTGCTGATGGCCCGTTCAGGCGGGGCCCTGCCACAACCGGAGAACGCCGAGTCGTTTCCGGATTTCTCCGCGGCTGCCCGGGCCGTTTCACCGGAGGGCTTGCGGCGCGAGCGCGTGACCACACTCCAGGTCAACGTCGGCAAGCTCTGCAACATGGCGTGCCATCACTGCCATGTCGACGCGGGGCCGAAGCGGCGCGAGATCATGCCCCGCAAGGTTGCCGAGCGGGTGATCGAGCTGCTGGCGGCGAACCCTGCCGTCGCTACCCTCGACCTCACCGGCGGCGCCCCGGAGCTCAATCCGAGCTTTCGCCGGCTGGTCACCGAAGCGCGCCGTCTCGGGCGGGAGGTGATCGACCGGTGCAACCTCTCGGTGCTCTTCGAGCGCGGGCAGGAGGATCTCGCCGAGTTCCTGGCCGCCAACGAAGCTCACGTGGTGGCCAGCCTCCCTTGCTACAGCGCAGCCAACGTCGATCGGCAGCGCGGCAATCGGGCGTTCGAGACCAGCATCGGCGGGTTGCGCCGTCTCAACCAGCTCGGCTACGGCTGCGACGATCCCTCGCGGCGGCTGGATCTCGTCTACAATCCCGTCGGCGCCTTCCTCCCGCCCGCGCAGGCTGAACTCGAAGGGCGCTACAAGGACGAACTGCGACGCGGATTCGGCGTCGAATTCGATCGGCTGCTCACGATTACGAACATGCCCATCAAGCGGTTCGCCGCCTGGCTGGAGAAGGCCGGTCAGCTCGACGCCTACATGGGCCTGCTGGTCAACCATTTCAACCCCGCGACCCTGCCGGGGCTCATGTGCCGCTCCCTGGTGAGCGTCGCCTGGGACGGCACCGTGTACGACTGCGATTTCAACCAGATGCTCGGTCTCGCTCTCGGCGCCGGGGAGGAGCGAACCGTCTGGAATCTGTCCGATTTCGAGGCGCTGGCCCAACGGGACGTCGCTACGGGCTCGCACTGTTTCGGCTGCACGGCGGGGGCGGGGTCGAGCTGCTCGGGGGCGCTGCAATGATCTGGATGCTCGCCGGCGCCGTCGTTCTGCTCGCCTACTCGAACGGCGCCAACGACAACTTCAAGGGCGTCGCCACGCTCTACGGCAGCAAGGTGCTGAGTTACCGCTCGGCATTGCTGCTGGCGACCGGCGCAACCATGCTGGGATCGTTTTCGGCCCTGGCCTTTGGCTCCGCACTGCTCCAAAACTTCAGCGGCAAGGGACTGGTACCGGACGCGCTCGCCGCCGATCCGCGCTTTCTCGCCGCCGTCGGGCTGGGCGCCGCACTGACGGTGCTGTTGGCCACCCGCCTGGGCTTTCCCATATCGAGCACTCACGCCCTGATCGGCGCGCTCGTCGGCGCGGGTTTTGCCCGCGCCGGTGCGGACGTCAACGTCGCGCGGCTTGGTTCGGTGTTCATCGCACCCTTGATTGCCAGCCCGCTGGTTGCGTCCGTGCTGGCGGGCGGGCAGTACCCTGTGTTGCAGACGATGCGCCGGAGGTTGGGGATCGAGGCCAACACCTGCGCTTGCGTAGGTGCGGAGTTGGTGCCGCTGCCGAACGGCATCGGCACGGCGGCGGCATTGTCGGCGATCACCGCAAGCGTCGGAACGCGGCACGAATGCGCGGCGCGCTACGGAGGCACAATCCTCGGGATCGAAGCCTCGCGGGCGCTGAACGTATTGCACGGCCTGTCGGCGGCGGCGGTAAGCTTCGCGCGTGGAGTCAACGACACCCCTAAGATCGCCGCTCTGCTTCTCGCCGCGCCGTTTCTGGCGCCGCAGCACGAGGTGGCGATCGTGGGCCTGGTAATCGCCGCCGGTGGGCTCCTCCACGCCAGAGGGGTGGCCGAGACGATGAGTCACCGCATCACGGCCATGAACCCCGGCCAGGCTTTCACGGGAAACCTTACCGCCGCCTTGCTCGTACTGCTGGCCAGCCGCCTCGGCTTCTCCGTATCGACGACTCACGTCGCCTGCGGGGCGCTGTTCGGTATCGGCTCGATCTCCGGGCAGGCGCGCTGGGGAATGATCGGCCGGATTCTGTCGGCGTGGGCGATCACCGTGCCGGTGGCAGCGGTCCTGGCGGGCATCGCGGCGACTCTCATGAAGTGAACGATAATTGGGCTCGGAGGTCCGGGCGCCGGAAACTCCCGGGGCCGATCACGGGTTCCCCCCCGAGATACCCGATTTGCGAGTTCCGAGTTTGCGCGCACGGAGCGAAGAAACCGTATGGGAGGCGCGGTTGATCAGGCCATTGGGTTGCGGGCGCCAGCCCGCGCCAGTGAGGAGAACAAAATCACCCCTTCCGGGCAGGTTTCGGAGCACCGCCGGAATGAAAGGACCTCGGATGAGAAGCGACATCCCCGCGGCACTGCTGCCGCTCGACGAACACAACGCTCGACTGGCCGCCAATGTGCGCCCCGACGATTGGGTGAACCCGACGCCGCGCGGGCGCTACAACCTGGTTGTCGTCGGGGCGGGCGCCGCCGGCCTCGTCTCGGCGGCAGGTGCGGCGGGTCTCGGTGCTCGGGTGGCGATCGTCGAACGCGAATTGATGGGCGGCGACTGCCTCAACGTCGGCTGTGTTCCTTCGAAAGGCATCGTCAGCGCCGCGCGAGTCGCCGCCACGGCACGCCACGGCAGCGACTTCGGCATCGCCGGAAACGAGCGGGTGACGGTTGACTTCGGCCGCGCCATGGAGCGGATGCGGCGGCTGCGCGCCGACCTCAGCAAGGTCGACTCGGTCGCGCGCTTTCGCGATCTCGGGGTCGACGTCTTCCTTGGTCAGGCCACCTTTACCGGCCCCGACCGCTTGGGCGTCGGCGGTCGCGAACTGCAGTTCAGTCGCGCGGTTATCGCCACCGGGGCCCGGGCCGCCGCACCGCCGATCCCCGGACTCGATCAGGTGCCCTATCTGACCAACGAGACCGTGTTCTCGCTAACCGAACTACCCGGGCGGCTGGGCATCGTCGGCGCCGGACCGATCGGTTGCGAGATGGCACAGTCCTTTGCGCGCTTCGGCAGCGAGGTCCATCTGATCGAGGCGCTGCACGGCGTTCTGCCCCGCGAGGAGACCGACGCAGCCGAGATCGTGCGCCGGGCGCTCGATCGGGACGGGGTTCGGCTCCGCTGCTGCGGCAAGGATCTTCGCATCGAGCAACGCGGCAACGGGATTCGCATCCTCGTGGAGTCGCACGGCAGCAGTCTCGACGTCGTCGTCGATCGGCTTCTCGTCTCCGTGGGGCGCGCACCCAACGTCGATGGGCTCGGCCTCGAAGCCGCCGGCGTCGCGTACGATGGGAAAAAGGGCGTGCTCGTCGACGATCGTTTGCGAACTTCCAACAAGCGCATCTTTGCCGCCGGCGACATCTGCTCGCGCTACCAGTTCACGCACGCCGCCGACTTCATGGCGCGAATCGTGATCCAGAACGCGCTCTTTTTCGGCCGCCGGAGCGCCGGCGCATTGACGATCCCGTGGTGTACATACACGTCACCCGAGCTGGCGCACGTGGGTCTGTATCCCGCCGAAGCGGAGGCGCGGGGGATCGAGATCGACACGTTCGATCAGAAGCTCGACGAAGTCGATCGCGCCGTCCTCGAAGGCGAAGCGGAGGGCTTCGTCCGTGTCCACGTCGCCAGAGGGACCGACCGCATTGTCGGCGCGACCATCGTGGCCGCCAACGCCGGCAATCTGATCGGCACGATGTCTCTGGCGATGACGCAAAAGATCGGCCTCGGTGCGATCGCGTCGACGATCTATCCCTACCCGACGCAGGGCGAGGCGATCCGCAAGGTGGGAGACCGGTACAACCGCACAAGGCTCACGCCAACGGTGAAACGCCTCTTCGACCGCTGGTTTTCGTGGCGGCGCTGAGAGCAGCCATTCCCACGTTCCCCCTGTTCCGAGTATGAGCAAGGGCCGCAACAACCGCAGGGCGGAGGAAGTGCCTGGGGCAAGCAGCCGCAAGTCGTTCCCAGGCGACAGCGTCGGTCCGCAGGGAAGACAGCACTTGCCCCAGCGATCAGTCGCCCTTTGCCTTGAACATCTCGGCCGCGTTGCGGGTGTTGCCGCCGTACCGCACACCTGCCGTGGCATCTGCCATGCGAGGGCGAAAAGTATTCTCCCCGCGCGACCAGACCGGCTCGCGCCCTTCCGTCACCTGTTTGTCGAAGTGACCGGGCACCGCCATCAGGATGCCCATCGGTAACGCGTGCGCTGCCGTTCCAAGCCCGGCCCGGGATCGTGAGCGCGCGGCATGGAATATGCGTTGCCCTCTGTCACCTCACGGCGCTCGAACGAGCTGTCCGCGCGGATACTCGCGTGTCTTACACGGAGGTCACTTCGATGCGGCATCTGTTCCGGCTCTCGGCGACGGTTTCCCGTCCGCTCGGCCTGGTTGCTTTGTTCGTCACGCTGACCCATTGCTCCGACGGCGGTTCGCCGCCATCGTCAGCGAGCCCCTCGGAGGTCCCGCCCTACCCTTACATCGCCGGCACGTCGGCCCCACCCGTGCCGCCTGCGGACCGGCTCGGGGCTCCGGCGGTGACTGCGCCGGCCATCGACACCTCTCAGTACAAGCTTCCCGGCAGCGGCGGGGGCGACGAGAGCAACTGCAGTCAATGGAAGACGGTCAACCAGACATTCTTCCAGTGGTGCACCGCGTACGAGGACGCCACCGTCATGCAGGTGGTCAACCTGGCCAACGCCTTCCACGAGGCCACCGGAGAGGAGTACAACTTCACGGGGGCGTTCAACTTCTACATCGTCGACGAGAGCGGATTGCTGGTGCGCCCCGACGACTTCACGCGCCCCTCGGCGGCGCTGAAGCAGAGCCTGGTCGGCATGTTCGACGCCCTCAAGACCGCCGACCTGAACTGGGGATCGCGGCTCGAGTTCCCGCTCGCCGGACAGAGCCATTTCAGTCCCTACCCGGCGCCGCCCTCGTTCGACCCGCAGTCGCGGCCGAGCAGCACGGCACTCGATTTCGCCTATCCGCAGTTCAAGTTGTTCTACGACCTGCCGGAAGTCTCCGCTGCGGTATTGAGTCGTAATCCGCTGGCGTTGTCGGCGGAGTTCGGCGGAGGCGGGGGCTTCGGGTGTTATGTCGGAACAGTCGACGCATCGGGAACAGCCATCGATCCGCCGTTGATTCAGTTCGGCGGCGGTTTTGGATTCGGCCTTGCCGAATTCGACGGTGTCGATAGCGGATACGGCGGCGGAGTGAACCTGTGCTCCCCGCCGGCAGGGTCCTTCCTTGCGGCCTGCGTAGAGGACGGCACTGCGTGGTGGGGTGGCGGCGGTGGCGTGAACAACTCGGAGGTCTGCGGCACGGGCGGCCCGTGCGAACAGACCGACACCGACCTCAGCGGTGACATGCAGGTGTTCAACAGTCAGTTGCGGTCGGGCAAAGCGTACAACGATCTGATCACGGCCGATCCGCGGACGATCTACGTCGAGTGCGGTTTCGGCGGCGGCATGGGCTATCAGAGCCGCAACAACGCCGACCCCGCGGACCGCTTCCTCGTGCAGACGTTCGGTTTCGGGGGCGGCGGGTGGTCGTTCTTCCAGCTCTGCCGCTCGAGACCGGATTCCTGTCCGGCCTTCGACGTAAGCGACTTCGCCGACCAGACCGCGAGCTTCTTTGCCGGTGCGTCGGGCACCGCGGCAACGAAAGACCGGAGCGTTCGGCGGGATTCGCAGGCCGTTGTGGACGTCCCCCCCGGTCTGGCAACTCGCGGCGTGTTCACGTGCGATAGCACCGCTCCGGCGAAGTTCGCAGTCGCGCGCGGGTTGCAGTTCGTCTACGAGCCGTACCACTTCTTTCCGACTACGGGTGCGAACCCGAGCTGCGCGCCGGCGTCGACGCAGGGGGATCCGGAGACCACTTACATCCCCGGGAGCACGAGCCCGGCATCGCTCTTCCTTGCCGCCAACCTGACCAACTACCCGGCGAAGACGCTCCTGGAAGCCGACCTCGCCGCCATCCGCGAGGTCGACGTCGGAGGTGTCGTCTACGCCATCAATCTCAACCCGGTGTGGGTCGATTACACCGGCGCACCGGCGGGCTTGACCACGAACATCAACGACATGGTGCTGGCGACGCTCGCCGGCGAGGGCGGCGAGCCGATACCGACGACGTTGCTCGTCCCGCTCTTCCTGACTCCCGACGACACCAGCGTCGCGGGCCAGTCTCCCATCGTCACCGCCAACAAGGAGCTGCTCGATTACGCGATCCAGGCCGCGAAGACGTACCCGCACGTGACCGGAATTATGCTCGGCACGGCCACGCAGGGCGTCATCCGCGGCTTCGCCGCTGCGTGCAACGGTTACAACTTCAACACCGACGCGATGCGCGCTCGGTGCGGCGCGTACATGCAGTCGCTCACCTTCCAGAACTACTACGATCTGATCGCCTACCTCACCGGCGCCATCGAGGACGCCGCGGTGGGAAGAACGCTCGCGGTCGGCATCGACCAATCCGCGACCAATTGGCTGTTGCAGACCAGTGTCAGCAACAGCGCGACCCTGCCGAAGCAGAGCCTGCTGGAATACTGGACAGCGACGATCCCGAACGCGGTTGCCGCGGGGAGTTCGGTCGATCTGCAGCCGATGGTGACGATCGAACTCGTACCCGAGCTGCTCGGGACCCCCCCGGTGTCGCTGACGTTCCGCGATGCGCTCGCTTATCTGAAGGAGACGTGGGAACCGCTCGTCAGCGGCGGCATCACGGCGTTCGGCCGGCCGCTGGTGCAGACGGGCTGGTACGGCGACGACGCGGCAGCCTTCTACGAGGCGTTTGCGAATTGCCCGGGTGCCGATCCGTATTCCATCTGCGATGTGCAGACCGCGGCAGATCTCGTCTTCGACGAGCTTTTCGATCAACCATGGAAGGGCCTCGATCCGAAGAGCCCGGGCATGCCCGAAGCGCAGTGCGGTTTCGCGTTTCCCGTCGATCACCAGGTGCCGGACAACCCGCCCGGACCGCCGCTACCGGCGGCGCTGCCTAACGTGTGTGCGCCCGACTTCTACAACTTCGACTACGCCGCCGGCGGCCAGCCGGAGCCGCCTTGCCTTTGCCTCGTCAATTCGACCAGTTACCCGGTGTCCTTCTTCGGTCTGGTGAGCGATGTGGCAACGCCCGATCCGTCCGCGATAAAGACCGTTCCCGCCAACCGCGTGCTCGCGTACCCGAAGGATGCGAGCGACGACTTTTACCGGAAGTACGTCCAGGGCAAGGACGGGGCGTGGAATCTCGGCGTGACGTGGAAGCAGTTCCCGCTGAACATCTCGTTCTTGATGGACCCCGACGATCCCGGCAAGTACGAGGGTGCTCCGGTGCCGAGCGCGGCGTCGCTAACGGTGAACGAGTCGCTGCGCTGCGTTGGCGTTTCCGACGCCCAGAACGGCGCCGCGAGTGCGAATGCCGGATTCTACTGTCCGAAGGTCTGGTTCGCACAGCCCGATACGCTGACTCGCGCGTATGTCGACGCCGACGGGTGCGCGAATCTGACGTGGGCGTTGCAAGGTTCCGGGTACGAGCTGATCACCGGATGGTTGATCAAGACCGTCGAAGCGCCGGCGCCGACCGCGGTCAACCCGAACATCCCGACCCCTGCGTACGCACCCATCGTCATGATCCCGCGGGAGGATCAGCGACTGGAGCCGGCGAACAAGATGGTGAGCGCCGGGTTCCGCTTCTGTCCCGACCCGAACAATCCGGACCCGTACTATCCGTTCCCCACCGGGCTGACCACCGGGAGTTACTACTTCGAGGTGAAGCCGCTTGCCGGCGTTCCATCGACGCAGGCGATCGATTTCGGCTACCTTGCGATCTACGGGCTGAAGGTCGAGAAGACGGCGCAGAATCCGGGACCGACCGACTGGACGACGCTCGGCAAGTTCACCTTCGAATACCCGGGATCGGGTAGCGCCGACATGCCGAACGTCGGCTCGATCGTCTTCACGCTGCCCAACAAGAAGACGCTGACCTTTACGCCCTGCGTGGACAACTGCGCCGCGGACTTCACCCTGCCCGGAAAGAAAGCGACGGGTTCCGACGCCGCCGGGCTCAGCTACGTAACCAACATGAGAATGAACTTCCTGCAGCCGGTGACGGTCACGTTGCCGGACGGGACGGACGGGCAGGTGACAGCGTGCAGTGTGGATCTCGATATAACGGCGGGCAAGAACAGCGGCGACGACGGCGGCAAGGCGCAGGTCGTCGGCAGCGTCCCGCTCGCGCCCAGCTACGAGAATTGCTGGCTCGAGCTGCAATCCGGCGGGTTCGTGAACGGCGGGGCGTTTTCCTTCACGTTGCCGGCGTCGGTCCTCACGGCCCCGACCGCCGTGTGCGTGCTCGATGCCCGGGCCGGCGACACCGAAGCGTGCGCCAACGGGATCGTGACCGGGCGGTACGACACGTCGGGCAAGTGCACCACTGCAACCGCCTGCGCGGCGGCGCCATGCAGCGGCTTATGGTGCAACGTCGTCGACGCGCTCGTCCCGCAACCGCCACCGCCGCCGCAATGACCTGGCCCGATCGCGCCGGGCGCTGAGCCCGCCCCTGAGGGCGTGCGTCTCCCGGGCGCCCAAGGACGCCCCGCCGCCAGACCCTCGCCTGACGGCGGCCCCGGCTTCCCCATTGCACCAAGTCAAACGTTCGTTTAAAACCTCCGTTCATGGGAACGGAGATGAACGGAACCAAGCAGCGGTTGCTGGCGGCGGCGGGGGAGCTCTTTGCCGGGCGTGGGTTTGCGGCCACGACGATGCGTGAGATCGCAGACCGGGCCGGCGTCAACCTGGCGGCGGCCAATTATCACTTCGGTTCGAAGAAGGACCTGTACATCGCCGTGCTGCGAGACCAGTTCGCGATGATACGCCAGGAGCTCGATCGGCGGGGCGGCATGCCGCCGCCGGGCGCCCGGCACAGGCTCTCCCGCGCGGATCTCGAAGCTACGCTCGCAAGGCGCTGCCGCATTCTGCTCGATTTCGTGCTCGGTCCGCCGCCCAGCCTGCACGGCGTTCTCATGCAGCGCGAGTTCACCGACCCTACCGAGGCCCTGCCCGTCGTCCTCGACGAGTTCGTACGCCCCATGTTCCAGGAAATGGCCGCCATCATCGCGCGCATGGAGCCGTCGCTGGACGCCGAGGCGGTGCGCCGCTGCACCTTCAGTTGCGTCGGTCAGGTGGTTTTCTTCCGCTTCGCCATGCCCGCCGTGCTCGGCGTGCTCGGCGCCGAAGCCTATCCGCCGGACTTCGCAGCCCGCACCGCCGAGCACATCGGCGAGTTCTCCCTCGGCGGCCTTGCCCGCATCGGCCGCCGGTCTCGAACCGAACGCCAGGGTCACGCGGCCCCCTCCCGTCGAGGCCGGCCGAGGAAGCAGGTGTCTTATGCCGCCCAGAGCTAGACGCATCGTCCCGCTGGCCGTCGCCGTCGCCGTCGCCGTCGTCGCCGTGTGGTACGTGCGGCGCACCGACGGCCCGGCACACTTCACCGGCTTCGTCGAAGGCGAAGAGCGCGTCATCCGCAGCGAGGTCAGCGCCCGCATCGTCGACGTCCCCTTTGCCGAAGGTGTCGCCGTACCTGCCGACGCCATCGTCGCTCGCCTCGACGACCGCGACATCCAGGCCCGCCTCGCCTCCAAACGCGAAGAGATCGCCGTCCTCGATCACGAGATCGCGACCCAGATTGAACGCATCGCGCTCGTCGAAAGCACCTGGCAGCGCGAACGCGAGGCCAGCGCCGCCGATCTGCGCAGCGCCGAGGCGGCCGCCGAACTCGCCGACAAGACCTTCGCGCGCGAACGCGAACTCGTCGCCCGCGGCATCAGCTCCGCACAACGCCTCGACGACACCTCCGCCCAACGCGACACGACCCGCGGCATCGCCGACAAGACGCGGCAGGTGCTCGCCCGGGTCGAGGCCGAGGAACGCCAGATCGCCCTCGCCCGGCGCGAGCTCGACACCCTGCGCGGCAAACGCGATCTGGCCCGGGCCCAGCTCGGCGAGATCGATGTGCTCGCCGCGAAGTACGTCGTGCGCGCCCCGTCGACGCCTACCGTCGTACAGACGCAGTTCGCCTGGCCGGGCGAGCTGGCGCAGCCCGGCACCGCCGTGGTCGCCGTTATCGACCCGGCCGACAAGTACGTCCAGATTTACGTGCCGGTTGCCGATGTGGCCGCGGTTCCGCTCGGTCGCAAGGTCTCCATCGAACTCGACAGTCAACCTGGCCGCCGCATTCCCGGGGAGGTCAGCTTCGTGGCCGATACCGCTAACTTCACCCCGGAGAAGATCGAGACCCGCAGCGATCGCCTCGGTCAGGTGTACCGGGTCAAGGTGCGCGTCCTCGATGGTGTCGCCGGCCTGCAACCCGGCACCGAGGGCAACGTCTACCTCGAAGACGACCCCGCCGCCCTGAGCACCACGCATGCACGCTGATCCGGTCATCTCCCTGCGCGGCCTGCGCAAACGCTACGGCCGGCGCGTCGCGTTGCACGGCGTCGACCTCGAGCTGCACGGCGGGCAGATCGTCGGCGTCGTCGGCCCGGACGGCGCCGGCAAGACCACGCTGATGCGCACGCTTGCCGGCCTGCTCGACGTCGAGGCGGAGCGCGCCGTCGTCCTCGGCCATGACCTGCGCGCCGACGTTACCGCCCTCAAGGCGCGCATCGGCTACGTGCCGCAGGTCTTCAGTCTCAACCGCGATCTGTCGATCTTCGAGAACCTCAACTTCACCGGACGCGTTCACCGCCTGCCGGCCGCCGTCTTCGCCTCGCGGACCGAGGCCCTGCTTGCACGCACCGGGCTGGCACCGTTTGCCGACCGTGCCGCCGGGGCGCTCTCCGGAGGCATGAAGCAGAAACTGGCCGTGGCCAACGCACTGCTCGCGGAGCCGGCGCTGCTCCTGCTCGACGAGCCGACCGCCGGCGTCGACGTGGTCGCCCGGGCCGAGATCTGGGCGCTGCTGGAGGCGGAACGCGAACGGGCGCTGGTGCTCATCAGCACCAGCTACCTTGACGAGGCCGCCGGGTGCGATCGTCTCGTCTACCTCGACGCCGGGCGTGCCGTCGCCGTCGGCACGCCCGCCGAGCTGGAAGCGTCGATTCCGCTCGATGCCTACGTCGCCTGGGCCGACGATCCGCGCGCCGCCGCCGCAGCGGCAAGGCAACTTCCCTATGCCGCCGGCGCCCGCGTCAGCGGTCTCATGACCCGCGTCGAGGTACACCGCACCGCCTCGCCCGGCCGCGAGCGAGTTCTCGCCGACCTGCGCGCCCTGCCCGGGGTGAACGTGCAGCTTGCCAGCGCGGTGCCGATCGACATGGAGACCACCCTGCTGGCGCTGGCGCGGGGGGTCGCATGACGCCGATCATCCGCGCTCGGGGGCTGACCAGGCGCTTCGGCGAGTTTACCGCCGTCGATGGCCTAGACCTCGAAGTGATGCCGGGGCAGGTATTCGCCTTTCTCGGCGCTAACGGCTCGGGCAAGAGCACGACGATCCGCATGCTCATCGGGCTGCTGCGACCGACCGCCGGCACGGTCGAAGTCGACGGCATCAACGTGATCGAGCGGCCGCGCAAGGTTCGCGACCACATCGGCTACATGGGCCAGAAGGTCAGCCTCTACGCCGGCCTGTCGTTGCGCGAGAACGTCGAGTTCTACGCCGGGCTCTACGGCCTCGCCGGGGCCGCCCTCACCCGGCGCTGGGGAGCGCTACGCGAGCGCTTCTCGCTCGGCGAGGCGGAAGAAGAGAAGGTCGAGGACCTACCCGCCGGGGTGCGGCAACGCGCGGGGCTGGCGCTCAGCACGCTGCACGAACCGCGCTTGCTGTTTCTCGACGAACCGACCGCCGGCGTCGACGTCTACAACCGCGGCCGGTTCTGGGACCTGATCGCCGAGGAGGCCGCCGCCGGGGTCACGGTGTTCGTGACGACCCACTTCCTCGAAGAGGTCGACTACTGCGACTGGGTGTCTTTCATCCACGCCGGCCGGCTGATTGCCAACGCCGCGCCGGAGACGTTGCGGCGCGAGCACTCCCAGGGCTACGCCGTGCACGTCGCCCTGCCGCCGCCGGCGCGAGCGGCGGCCCGCGAACGGTTGTCGCGATTCGGGGCCGTGGACGACACCGACACCGGCTTGCGGTTGACGGTGGCGGGCATCGAGGCAGAGGTGCTGGCGATGGTCGAGGCACTGGAAGCCGCCGACGTGCGCATCGAGCCGCCGCAGATGACCGACATCTTCCGGCGGCTGCTCGGCGAATCGGGGGTAGGGTCATGAGTTGGCGGCGGGTGCGCACCCTCGTCCGACGCGAGGTGCTGGCCACGTTCCGCGATCCGTTCACGCTCCTCGTGCTGGTGTGCGTGCCGCTGGGAGCGCTACTGGCATTCGGTTCGCTGCTGTCGGTCGACGTGCACGGCATGCCGCTCGGTGTACACGACGCCGACGGCAGTGCCGCCAGCCGCCGGTTGGTCGCCGAGCTGGTGGCGCAAGGTAACTTCGTTGTGCGGCCGTACGCCACCCGGCAGGAGCTCGACCGGGCCTTGATCGGCGGCGACCTCGGTGCGGCGCTGGTCATCCCTCCCGATTTTTCCCGCGATCTCGCCAATGTCGCGCGCGGCGGGGCGCGCCCGCAGGTGCAGGCTCAGTACGACGGCGGCGAGGCGGTGTTGGCGGGCAACGCCGAGGCGTTCCTGCTCGGCCTCGTATCCGCAACGGGGGCGGAGCTGGTGGGCTCCCATCTGCCGGTTGCGGAGCGCGGCGCGCCGGCGGACGGCGGGATCGAGGTGGTGTCCCGAGCGGCGTTCAATCCGACCCTCGACGGCAGGCCGTTCATGGTCGCCGGAACTTTCGGGTTCGTGCTGTCGTTCGTCACCGTGCTGATCACGGCCGTGTCGATCGTCAACGAACGGCTCACCGGCACCTTCGAGCAACTGCAGGTAACGCCGGCGACGGCCTTCGAGATCCTGCTGGGGAAGATCCTGCCTTACGGCGCGGTGTTCGCTGTCGACGTGGTGCTGATGACCCTGGTGGCCGGGTTTGTCCTCGGCGTCTGGCCGGCGGGCAGTCTCGTGTTCTTCATTGTGGTGTCGGCGTTCTACGTGCTGGTGTCGCTGGCGCTCGGGCTGATTATCTCCGCGACCTCCGCCACGGCCGGCGAGGCGGTGCAGAAGACGGTATTGCTGAGCATCCCGCTGGTGCAGTTGAGCGGCTTTGCGTTTGCGATTCGGAACATGCCCACACCCGTACAGTGGGTGGCGGAGGTATTTCCGGCGACTCACTACATCCGCATCTGTCGGGCCATCTACTTGCGTGCCGAGGGGCCGTTGTCGCTGGCACCGGAGCTGGCGATGCTGGCATTGTTCGGCGCGGTTCTGATGGCCATCGCGCTGCGTTCGATCGAGGCGCGAGCATGAGCGCGGTCGCGCGTCCCCCCGGATTCTGGTCGAACGTCGCGGCGGTGGCCTACAAGGAAGCGTCGGTGTTGCGGCACGACCGGGCGTTGCTGGTGATGGTGTTCGCGCAGCCCCTGATTATGCTGCTGCTGTTCGGTCTGGCGTTGTCCACGAAACCGCGCAACGTGCCGTGGGTGGTGCTCGATCGCAGCAACACGGTCCTTTCGCGCCGGTTGATTCAGGAGGTCGACGCCAGCGGCTACTTCCTGCCTGGCGCGCGCGTGGGAAGTTATGAGGAAGGGCTGGCGCGGCTGCAACGCGGCGCGGCTGCGGCCTTTGTGGTCATTCCCGCGGACTTCCGTCGCGCCGTCGAGCGGGAGCGGCCGCGGGTACAGGCGATGGTCGACGGCAGCGATCCGCTGACCGCAGCGCGGGTCAGCGGCTACCTCGTGCAGTTGGCGCGGGGACTGGATACGAGCGCCCGGCCCGCGGTGCGCGACGTAACGGCGCCGCCCGGCCGGGACGAGCCGATCGACGTGCGGCAGAGGTTCTGGTTCAACCCGACGCTGCGCGACCGCGAGTTCTTCCTCGCGGCCATTGCCGGCATCCTGCTGACCAACCTGTGCCTGTCGGTGATGAGTCTCGGACTGGTCGCCGAGCGCGAGCTGGGGACCTTCGAACAGACGCTGTCGTTGCCCACCACGCCGATTCAGATCGTGCTGGGCAAGCTGGTCCCGTACGGCGTGGTAGCGTACTTCGTGCTGTTCTTTGCGACCGCGATGGCGGGGCTGCTGTTCGGCGTATGGCCGCGGGGAAGCTGGTTAGACCTGGCCATCGTCACCCTGCCCTTCGTGCTTGCCTCGCTGGGTCTCGGGGTGTTCGTGTCGGCGGTGGTGCGGACTTCGGCGCAGGCGGTATTCATTTCGGTGTTTTTCATTCTGCCGTCGATCGTGTTGTCGGGAGTGGTGTTGCCCTACCAGTTGATGCCGGCGGGAATCCGCGAGCTGGGGGGCATCTTCCCGTTGCGCTGGTACCAGATCGCGTTACGCCGTGTCGTCACCCGCGGCGCCGGCCTCGGCGACGTCTGGGAGCCGATGCTGGTGCTCGGCGTCATGTTCGCGGTGGTACTGCTGGCGATCCGCTGGCGATTGAAGGCAAGGTTGGATTAGGGCGGGCTGAACGCATCGACATGATCCATTAACTCCCATATGATGGCTTGGGCTATTATATGGAGACATCATGCAACGTACGACAATCGCGAGGGTGACCACCAGCGGCCAGGTGTCCCTGCCGGCCCCGGTCCGCAAGCGCTGGAGGACGGCGCAGGTGCTCATTGACGACGAAGGAGATCGCGTGGTGGTCCGGCCGTTGCCAGACGATCCGATCGCGGCGGCCTGCGGCTCGCTGGCCCGGCGCGGCCCCTCGTCGGAAGTGGTCCGAGCCCGCCAGCGCGATGCTGCCGCAGCGCGGCAGCGACAACGCGCCGCGCGATGAACGCCGTGCTCGATGCCTACGCGGTGATCGCGGCGCTGGTCGGGGAACGGGCGCGTGCCGACGTCGAGCCACTGCTGCGGGACGGTGTCCTGTGTGCGCCCAATCTGGCCGAGGTGCTCGACGTGTGCGTCCGCGTCCACGGCAACGACGAGTTCGTCGTACGCGAGCGCGTCCGCTGGCTCCTCAGCGGCGGGTTGACGGTTGTCCCTCTTGAATCGGGAGTGGCCCTGGATGCGGGAGCGCTGCGCGCCAGGCACTATCGCCGGCGCCACTGCGAGGTCAGTCAAGGCGACTGCTTCGCCCTGGCACTTGCCCGGCAACGGGGCCTCGCCCTTGCAACCGCGGACCCCGACCTGGCCACCGTCGCCCGCACCGAAAAGGTCCGGCTCGTCAGCCTGCCAGACTCCAGCGGCCGACGGCCGTAACGAAGAAATCGGCGGGCCCGAATCCGCCGCACCCGGAAAGCACGCCAGAAATCCGCGCGGGTGGACTTCCCCGCGCCGGCGGCCGGCGTCAGTCGATCTGCCGGGCGAGCTGGTTTAGCAGGCGCTCGACGCCGAGGTGGGCGAATTCCGCCGCCGTGAACCAGCGCGGGCCGCCCTCCCAGAACTGCCACCAGTTGAACAGGTTGGTCGATAGCGCTTCCTGCTGCTGATCGAAGGAACCCTGCCAGAGAACTTTGCCGGTCGCGGTCGACACCAGAAGCAGCTCGAACGACACTGCCGCCGGCTGCCGCGCTCCGTACTGCCGGCCCACGCGCTCGACAAAACGCGATACTGTTCCACACAAGACCGCGTCGACGTCCAGCAGCTTGCCAAGCTCTACTGCGCGCTCGCGCAGGGGAGCCGTCTTCGACACCTTCTCCAGCGCCTGCGATACGGTCAGGTCGGGTACGAACCGCCACTTCGGCGAACTCGACAGCACTTCGTAGACCTGCGCCGTGATCACCTCCTCGGCGCCCGGGGCAAGCTGCCCCGCGTCGGCCTGCGCCAGCGGCAGGTCGCTCTTGCGCTCCTCGCGCTCGATCGGCAGCACCGCGACGCGGCCAACGCGCTCCTCGAGCCCGGGGGCGGAACTGAACCAGCCACAGCCGGTGGCGGCGAGCAGCGCCGCCGCCGTCGCCCACGCCCGCACGCGTATCGCCCTACACATCGAGCTTAAGCCCCAGCTCGCGCAACTGGCGCGCATCCACCGGGCTCGGCGCTTCCGTCATCAGGCACACCGCCTTCTGCGTCTTGGGAAAGGCGATCACGTCGCGTATCGACGTCGCCCCGCTCAGCAACATCGCGATGCGATCCAGACCGAGTGCGATGCCCCCGTGCGGCGGCGCCCCGTGCGCCAACGCATCGAGCAGAAACCCGAACTTGTTCCGCGCCTCGGTCTCGCCGATCCCCAGAAGCGCAAACACCCGCGATTGCACGTCGGGACGATGGATACGAATGCTGCCGCCGCCCAGCTCGGTGCCGTTCAGCACGATATCGTACGCACACGCACGCACGGCCTGCGGCGCGGTCTCCAGACGATCGATGTCGTCGTCGTGCGGCGACGTGAACGGATGGTGCACGGCGACGTAGCGCTTCGCCTCGGCGTCGTATTCGACCAGCGGAAAGTCGGTGACCCACACGAAGGCATGTCGGTCGGCCGGAATCATGTCGAGCCGCTCCGCGAGCTTTAGCCGCAGGTTGGCCAGAGCGTCGTTGACCACCTTCGGGGTATCGGCCACGAACATGAGCAGGTCGCCGACCCCGGCCCCGCAGGCGCCCTCGATCGCGGTTCGCGTTTCGGCCGCGATGAACTTCGCGATCGGCGACTGCCAGCCGTCCGGCGTGATCCGCACGTAGGCCACCCCCCTGGCCCCGTACGGCGCCACCAGCTCGGGCAGGCCGTCGAGGTCCTTGCGCGACAGGCGATCCCCTTCCGGCAGACAGATCATCTTCACGATGCCGCCGCGGGCTACGGCCTCGCGGAACACCTTGAAGTCGGTCGCCGCAACCAGTTCGGTCACCTCGACCAGCTCGAGGCCGAAGCGCAGATCGGGCCGATCGATGCCGAACCGCCGCATCGCCTCGGCGTAGGTGAGGCGCGGGATCGGTTGCGGCACGGCGATGTCGCGCAGAGCGCACACGCGCGTCAGCAGCCCTTCGGTGACCGCCATGACTTCGTCGGGACCGACAAAGGACATCTCGAGGTCGATCTGCGTGAACTCCGGCTGCCGGTCGGCGCGCAGGTCCTCGTCGCGGAAGCAGCGCACAATCTGGAAGTAGCGGTCGAAGCCCGCCACCATGAGGATCTGCTTGAAGAGCTGGGGCGACTGCGGCAGGGCGTAAAACTCGCCCGGCGAGACGCGGCTCGGCACGAGATAGTCGCGCGCTCCCTCGGGCGTACTGCGCGTCAGGATCGGGGTTTCGATCTCGAGGAAGCCGGCGCCGTCGAGGTAGTCGCGCACGACCTTGCCGAGCCGGTGGCGGAAGACGATGCGCTCCTGCATCTCGGGCCGCCGCAGGTCGAGGTAGCGGTACTTCAGCCGAGTGCTCTCCGCGATCGCGGCGCCGGCATCGAGAGGGAACGGGATCGTGCGCGCCCGGTTGAGCACGGCGGCCGACTCGGCCATGACCTCGATATCGCCGGTCGGCAGGTTGGGGTTAACGGTCTCCGGCGTGCGGCGCACGACGCGACCGCGCACCGCGACGACGAATTCGCCGCGCATCTCCTCCGCGAGCGCGAAGGCTGCCTGCTCCACTTCCGGGTTGAACACCACCTGCACGATTCCGCCGCGATCGCGCAGGTCCACGAAGATCAAACCGCCATGGTCGCGCCGGCCGTCGACCCATCCCATCACGGTGACCGTGTGGCCCTCGTCGGTGACGCGCAGATCTCCACAATAGGCGCTGCGGCGCCACTCTCCCAGTCCGGTTGTACTCACGCGTGCTGCTCCAGGGTGGTTGTAGTTGGTGCCGCTGCGCAACGCGCGAGCGCCTCGCGCAGCGCGGCGGCAGAGACTTCGAAACCGACGGCGCACGGGAAGTCGCGCTTCGCGACCATGTCACGCACCGTAAGCGCCCGGGCCGCCAGTTCGTCCTCGCCGAGCAGAAGTGCGTACCTGGCACCCGACTTGTCGGCGAGGCGCATCTGGCTGCGCAGGCTCTTCGTTCCGCTGGCCAGGTCGACACGCGCCCCGTCGCGCCGCCAGCGATGCGCGAGGTGGATGGCTTCCCTCTCCGCCGCGGCGCCCAGCGGCACGACAAACACCTCCGGCGCCTGCGGATGCGGGGCCGCATCGGCAGCGAGAGACAGCAGGAGACGCTCGACGCCCAGCGCAAAGCCGATGCCGGGCGTGTCGGGACCGCCCAACGCCTTGACCAGACCGTCGTAGCGCCCGCCCCCGCCGACGGCGTTCTGCGCACCCAGCCCCTCGGCGATTACCTCGAACGCGGTGCGGACGTAGTAATCGAGGCCCCGCACCATGCGGGGATTGAGGCCGGCGGCAATGCCTTCGCGCTCGATCACGTTGCGCACCGTGTCGAAGTGAGCCCCGCACGCCGCACAAAGACGATCGAGCATGAGCGGAGCATCGGCCGTCGCCGTCCGGCAGGCGGGATCCTTGCAGTCGAGCAGACGCAGCGGGTTACGTTCCAGACGGCGCCGGCAGTTCTCGCAGAGATCGGCACGGCGGGTACCGCCGAACGCGGCCAGGGCAGCGCGGTACCCGGGTCTGCACACGGCACAACCGAGCGAGTTCAACTCGATGCGCGCGCCGCGAACGGCGAAGGCGCGCAGCATGTCGTCGAGCAGCAGCACCACCTCCGCGTCGATCGCCGCATCGTCGCGGCCGATGACCTCGACTCCGATCTGAGCGAACTGCCGCAGCCGACCCTTCTGCGGCCGCTCGCGGCGAAACATCGGCCCCATGTAAAACAGCTTCGACACCGGCTCGCGCTGGTGCAAGGCGTTCTCGACGTAGGCCCGGACGATCGAGGCGGTGCCTTCGGGACGCAACGTCAGTGAAGATCCGTCGCGGTCGGCGAAAGTGTACATCTCCTTCTCGACGATGTCGGTGGTTTCGCCGATCGACCGGTTGAACAATTCCGTACGTTCCACGATCGGGACGCGGATCTCCGTCACGTTGTAGCGGGAGCACACCGCCCGGGCCTGCGTCTCCACCCATGCCCAACGCGCACTCTCGTCGGGCAGGATGTCGTGAAACCCTTTCACTGAGGGGATTTTCATTGCTGAAGCTTGCGCCGGAAATGGGCGAGAGGTATCAAAGCGAACATTTCGAGTCAACGAAGCACCCGCGCCGTGGCTCCCCTTGTATTCACCGCTGGTAGCGCCCGGTGCGGCGCGTACCCCGAGCGCAGCCGTCATTATCGTGCTGGCCGTGCCCGTAGCGCGTATCTCGCGTTCCTCGTCGTCCTGCTTTCGTGTCTCGCACCGGCGCGCGGCGCCGCCCAGGACGATTGTTGCGAGTGCGGCGTCGAGCCGGGCCCGATCACCTGCGGTCCGGCGATCGGCGGCGCCTGCGATCCCGCGTGTACGCTGGTGCCGAACGCCGTCTGCGACGGGACCTGCGTCGCGTTTACGCCGACACCCACACCGACCGACACCGCAACGCCAGTGCCGACCGACACCGCCAGCCCGTCGCCGACGCCGAGCGCTTCGCCGACGCCGGCCTACACCCCGACGCCGACTCCCGACGACGCCCGCGACTGCTGCCAGTGCGGCACAACCTTTCCCTCCTGCGGCGCCCCCGTCCTCGGCACCTGCGGGGTCGGGTGCGAACCGGTCTACAACGCCGTCTGCGTCGGCGCGCTCGGTCGCTGCGCGACGCTCACCCCGACCCCTACGCCGACCTATACTTCGACCCCGTCGCCGACGGGAACCGTGACGCCGACGGCAACGGAGATCCCGACCGATACCGCAACCCCCACGGCGACGCCGAGCGCGTCGTCCACGCCGACCCCTTCGGTTACGGAAACGCCGAGCGGCACTCCGACCGCGACCGCCACCTCGAGCCCGACGGTCACCGCATCGCCAAGCCCCACCCCGACTTTGTTTACGCCGACGCCCTCGCCAACCCCCTCGGCAACGGCGACCGCAACCCCGGGCCCCGGCGACTGCTGTCAGTGCGATCAGCCGACCTGCGGCCCTCCCGTCGACGGGCAGTGCGCCGAAGGCTGCGTGGCCGTGTTCGGTGCGGTCTGCGAAGCGTCCGGTTTCTGTGTCGCCTACACTGCGACGGCGACATCGACGTCCGCGCCCCCGGCAACGCCAACGCCGACCTTCGCGCCGACTTGCGTCGAACTGGCGGCCGCCGGCCCGGGCGACGGGGTCCCGGACAACATTCCCGTCGGTTGCAGCGCCAACTGGGAATGCGCGCAGAGCGACGACGGCGATACGTCTTATGTCTTCAGCGGCGTCCCGCCCGCCGATCGCATCGATCTGTACAAGGTTGCCTCGCCGACGCCGAGGCAGGAGCCGATCGCGGAGGTGCGAGTCGTGGTCGTGGCGCGGGCGGTGAACGGCACCGGCACGGTCCG
The DNA here is from genome assembly GCA_023150935.1 of Candidatus Binatia bacterium. Taxonomy (NCBI): domain Bacteria; phylum Candidatus Binatota; class Binatia (SeqCode); species Binatia bacterium. Next base: position 49,416 of record JAKLJW010000003.1, read on the forward strand.
CCCGACACTGTGGTTGCCGGTTCTCGGATTTCGATCGCCGCGCACCTTTACGCCGGCGCTCGACTACGACACGTTCCGCACGACCTTCGCAATCAATCCGCAGACCGCGCTGGCGTGGACGTGGGCCGACCTCGTCGATGTCCAGGCCGGTGTCCGCCAGGAGGTGAGCACAGCGACCCAGATCCGCACCACCAGAGTCGCCCTGGAAGTCTGCTGGCATCCGCCGACACCCAGCCCGACAATCACGACCACGGCTACAGCCACCGGTACCGCGACCGATAGCGCCACGCCGACACCAACCGCCACCGAGACCCCGACTCCGGAGCCGACCCCGACGGCAGGCGCAACCGACACGGCGACCGCGTCCCCCGCACCGACCGCATCTCCCAGTGCCACCGAGTCTGCGACCCGGACGAACACGGCATCGCCCACGGAAACGGCGACGCCGACCCCCGCGGCAACCGACGCGGAGTCGCCGACGCCGACCCTGACCGCGACCGAGTCGGCGTTGCCGGCGGCAACGCCTACCCCAACGCCGCCGACGCCGTCGGTCACCGGCACTTCGACGGCGACCGCGACCGCGACCGTCCCGTCACCAACGCCCACGTACACACCAACCCGGTCGCCGACACCCACCCGCACGGGCACGCCGCCGACGGCAACCCCCACCCCGCGCCCACGCATCGAGTACGTCATCCCGCGCGGCGAAAACCAGTGGAACGCCGCATTCGAGTTTCAGGCGGGGCCTCCTCTCCTCATGTCGAGCAGTACGATCCCGATCGCGACCCTGGCCGCGTCCGATACGGACCGGCTGCGCACTCTGTACCAGGCGATCTACGTCGCCCCGGACCTCGGGGCGGGCGACTACGCGATGCTACAGCAAATGTCGGCGGTCGGTGGGGTCATCGAGCAGTTCGTCGCCAGCGGCGGCGCCGTCGTCATCAACGTTGCCGGCGAGCTCGGCGATTGGCTCGACGTCGCTCCGGGCGGCGTGGATTTCATCGGCGGGAAAACGCATGACAGCCAAACGGTGCTGCTGCCGTCTCACCCCTACATCACCGGGCTCGGATACGGCGGGGAACCCCTGGCCGAAGGCGACTTCACCGACTGGTTTCCTTCCGACTACGGCACGCTCGCCGAACTGCCGGTCGGCGCGGCCGTGGTATTGAGTAACGACGACGGACCGACGTGGGCGGAATACAACTACGGCGCGGGACGCGTCATCGTGACCACTCTCGCCTACTGTTACGCGGATCGGCCGGCAACTCAGGGCGTGGCGACGCGCAACCTCTTCCGCTACGGCCGCTTCTACTCCGGTTCGGCCCAGACCCCGGCCCCCACCCTGACCACGACGCCGACTTTCACCGCTACCGCCAGCCGCACCCCGACCCGTTCGCGTACCCCAACCTCCCCCCCGACCGTGACGCGCACCCCGACCCCGACGCCGGAAATCCCGCGCGGCGACGTCAACCGCGACGGCGTCGTCGACGACCTCGACCTCGAAACCCTGATCGCCGCTTTGTTCGGAGACGCGGAAGTGGAACTCGCCGACGGCGATCTCAACGAGGACGGTTCACTGTCCGCCGCGGATGTCGCGGCCTGGGTGCTGGTGCGCGGGAACTGAAGCGGTTCGGCGTGGCGCCGCCCGCGGTGCTCAACGGCAGGCGATTTCCACCCGGCGATTCAGGGATCGACCCGCCTCGGTGGCGTTGTCCGCGATCGGTTCCTTCTCGCCGCGACCCACCGCGAGCAGGCGCTTCGCCGCGATGCCGCGAGCGACGAGCGCGGCGACGACGGCCTCGGCACGGCGCCTCGACAGGTCGTCGTTGTATGCCTCGGAACCCTCGCTCGAAGTGTGGCCGACGATGCTGACCTCGGTGGCAGTAGAGGTCTTCAACCCCTCGGCCAGCGCGTCCAGGATTTCGCGCGACTCGGGCCGAACGTTAGCGGAGTCGAAATCGAAGTTGATGCCGTGGACCACGGAGCCGCAACCGAGGGCGGGCACGGCACGAGTGGAGCATTCCGTCGCGAGGTTCGGTGCCGGCGCCCCGGCGTAAAGGCTGAACGGCGCCCCGTTGGTCGAGCGCACGCCGGTAATCGCGCCGTCGGGCGTCACCGTGAGCACGAAGGTGCTCGGCACCCCGCTGTCGCGGGTCTTTCCCGTGGCGTGCAGCAGATTGCCGCCGACGGTACCGGCAAGGTCGCCGACGCCGTCGTAACACCCCGTCACGCGAACACCCTCCTGCTTGAGCTCGAGGAGAACGCCGCGCCCCTTCCATTTACCCGTGAATGCTTCCAGCAGGGGTACGGGCTCCTGACGGCCGTGTCCGACGATCTCGCTGAACTCGAAAAACGTCTTGTCGCGTTGCACATCGAGACCGCCGCCGAGAGTGACCCGGACCCAGCGCACGGGTTTGTCGCCGGTTGCCGACAAGACCGTCTTCTCCCCTTTTTTCGCATGCCTGGCGAGCGTGGCACTGGCGAGCGTCTGGAACGGGCCGTCAGGACCGCTGTCGGAGCCGGCGACTTCGATGGTTCTAACAAACGTCTGTGACGGGCTCGGCGTTTCGAGAATGTTGGGAACGACAAATTCGGTAAACGTTGTCCTGGCCGGGAGGCGATACACGAAAGCTATCCTGGTGTCGGCTGCGCCGGGCTTTCTATCCAGGGCGTAAACGTCGTCGCTGCCGTCGATGGCAAGAAGCGCCTGTTCCATTCCGACCTGCAACGCCGTGGCGTCTCCCTCGACGGCTACCGGAACGGCACCCCGGGCGAAGCCAAGGTAATCGATCTGCGGGCTGTCGTCGGTCGCACCCGCCGGCACGACGATAGTCGCCAGCGCGAGCAACGCGGAAAATGCCGACCTGAGGCGCGCGCTCCAACCTGTCATTCGAGCTCCTTCACCGCGCAAAGTCGCCGGTGCATATCGCGAGTCCACCGCATCGAAAAAACCGCTCCAACCCTGAAGCCGGCGTCCCGGTGTACGTCGAATTCGTGGGCAATGTGTGGCTGACTCAGCACTCTGGTTCATAAATTCGCCAACGTATTCTATATGATGCGACCCGCTCACCCCGATTTACGATTTCCGTGTTTGCGCGCACGGCGCGAAGAAATCGGATGGGGAGGGCGAGGCTCCCGCCGAGCCGCCGTCAGACCGTCGCGGCTCGACGGGAGCCTCGCCCTCCCAAAGGCATGGCTGATCGGGCCATTGGGTTGCGGGCGCCAGCCCGCGCTGTACTTGTCGAAGGGTGAGCGGGTGCGGATACGTTGCCATACTTATGCCGACGAGTGCTTAGCGAACTCTCATCGAGCTAACAAATAGGCGCGACTCGGACCTACGGATAGCCCATCATCGAATAGGGGAACTCTCGGTCGACGATCTCCGGCAGTGTCGGACGCTGGTACTCGACCTCGATGCGTATGTCGGGGGGGGCTCCCGAACTCGGAGAGGGAATGGGACAGGGGCTTCGGCGGAATCGGGTCGCCGTTGGGGACGAAATCGCGGAAGGCCTTGTACAGCGTGTAAATATCGTCCGCGAGGAACAGCACCGCCACCGGAGTCGAAAGAGTAATGGGCAAGCCTTTGGCAATGAACCCGCCACACTTGGTCCCGTGGCGCACCGCAAACTCCGTCGCCTTCGCCAGATCTTTCCGAAGTTGCTTTTCCGCCACTCTCTTCACTCCCTGGCCCGCAATACGCGACTCTGCCGCGCGTGCGCCTTTGATGGCTATCTCGGTGTTCTGCGGCGACACCTTCAGCGCGGCCAGTCTGGCCGCATACGCCTCCAGTGACTCGCCGGCTTCCCTCAGCGGCCAGAGCGGATCGTTGCCGAGCGGATCGACGAGATCGATAGGATCGTTGTTGGCGTAGGCGTACAGGTTCGGCCCACTCGCCAGCCCTGCCGGGTACCATCGGCGTCGGAGACGACGCTGCCCTGAGCCACCTGCACCGGGATGTTGCCGATTAGATCGATGGCTGTGACCTGAGCATCCAGGGGGATCATCGCGACATCCGGGAGGAGGTCGAAGTCCTGCCATGGCACGCTGACCTGGCGCTGCGCGAGCAAGACGCCGGTTTTCTCGTAGCGCACGGTCACGGTTTCGCCGCCGTTGACGGCGAGATCGAACATGCCGTCGGTGTGGCTGAGGGTCTCTCCGAATTCGGGGCGGTCGAGGACCGTGATCATCACGCCGGGGAGAGGCGCCCCCTCACGGGTCAGCACCTGTCCGCGCACGACGGCGGCGCGGAGTGGCTCGATGGTTCCGGGGGCGACGCCAGTCTGGATAGGATTGGTGCCGGTGTAGAGGAAGCCGGTGGTGTCGTAGACGGTTGTCGGTACGCTGCGATCCGGTCGGTCGGTCGATGAGCAGCCGCACCCGGGCAAAGGCAGCCACGCGGTGCATGGTGTTGCTGCCCGGCCCTCGGGTAGCGTTCCAGACCGGCACGATAATGTCTTTGGTGGCGAGGTGATGTAGCGCCGCTCGCGCAGCCGACGACGGCGAGGCGGCACAACCATTTGCGGCGCGCACCGCAGGTGCCCGTGCGCGATCGTCCGACACGTACAGAAGACGCCGGGCGCCGCCATCCCTATCCTTGAGAGGCAGGGTCGTGGTTCCACCTGGGCCCCAGGCGGAACGTGACCAGTACAGCAACCGGAGGTGAATAGGTCATGATCGACGGACTAACGGAACATGACCGATGTCATGATTCCGGCGTGGCAATGTGCGATGCCCGAAGTCCTGGGTCCCAGGTCAAACGTCGAGAGCCGATAGAAACATGGCAGCGCCCATTGACCGGCTTCCGTTATCCCGCTCCCGGTTTCTCATTTCTCTTCAGGTTTGCTCAACCCTGCCTCGCCGGTCCGCTTCCTCCGGTGGTGAGGAACGGGATGATCGGCATCGGGGGCATTTCCACGCTGGACCCTACGGCGGGGAGGCGGAACTCCTCGACGCCGGCGGGGCCCCAGGCGAGCCAGCGGAACGCGGGGTTATCGAGCGGGGCGCGGAAGTGAAATGCGACGCGGGCCGGTCGTCCGTCCGGCGTGACCTCGCGCACCTCGGCCGCGAAGTCCGGCCGCTGGATGATCTCACCGGCACGAAACGGGGCACTCGGGCTACGCAACAGTTGATCCGTCGGCTGGCGCAGGAACCCGTCGCGTGCGGTGATGACCAGCGTATCGTCGTCCTCGCGGTAGACCTCGTTGTGGTTCGAAAGCGAGCTCAACACGGCGACCCGGCCGGGCGCCGTGGTGGGGGTTTCGAGATGGCGGATGACGGCGAGGTACACCACCGGGAATTCGTGCCCGGTCACAAAAACGTAAGTCTGCCGCGGCGCATCGTCGTCTGCCGGTGCGGCCACGACGCCGACCTCGATCGCGGCGGCAAACAGCGGCAGGGCGGCGACACGCGCAACCAGCAACGCCGCGGCCAGTGGCCCGTGGATTAGCAGCAGGGCCCAGGTGACCAGGCGCCGCCGGCCCGTTGCCGCCGCGCTCTTCGGGCCGGGCAGGATGCCAACCTGCTCAGCCAGTACGGCCAGCAAGCCGCAGGCACCGACACCGCTGAAGAGCAGGAGGCGGTCCATCGGAAAGGCGGCGCACAGCGGTACCAGCGAAAGCACCATGCCGGCCGCCCAGAAGCGTGCCTCACGGCGTGCTATCACAAGCGGCGCAAACAGCCACGCCAGCGCGAGACAGACCGCGACCGACACGGCGGTGAGCGCGAGCTGGCCGGCACGCGGCAGGAAGATGAACAGATCGATGGGAACCTGGGTCCACTGCCCGAGTTGCAGGACCGGCCACCGCTCGCCAAGGGCGACGAGGAAGTCGAGGGGATGGTGACCGGGATCGACGTAGAGATCCGATCCGCTCGCGCCGTAGCCGAGCGCCTGGTAGATGAGCCGCCAGCCGATCACGAGCAGGCCATAAGGCAGCAGCGCAGCCGCCCGGTTGACCGACGGGCGCTCGTCCATCGTCAGCTCCCAGGCAACGAGGTAGGCCGCCGCCCCGATCCCCGCTTCGCTGGCGAGGAGAGCGACGGTCAGCGTAATGGCGGCGGTAACGAACCACCAAGTACCGCCGTCGCGCCGCCAGCGCACGTGCGCAAGCATGGCCACCGTTCCGAAGGTCAGGGCAACCAGCGCGTGGCGGTTTGCCAGCCAGCCGGCGCACATGGCGTGCGCGTCGTCGACGGCGAAGAGCACCGTGGCCAGGCCTGCCGCCGCCGTGGCCCCGTGGACCCGGCGGTACAGGAGTCCCACCAGTCCGACCGCGGCCGCATACCAGAGCAGACTCTGCAGGTGCTGTGCGGCGATGGCGTCGGGCCAGATTGCGTAGTCGAGCACGTGGGTCAACGCCGTGACCGGACGGAAGAGGCTGAGGTTGAGGTCCGGATGCGCCCACCACGTGAGCGTGCCGAGCGCCAGGGCCGCCTCGCGGCGCGGACCACGCTGCACAAAGGCGAAGAGGTCGAAGACCGGGTTACCGCCGGCGGCGACGGCACCCTTGCCCAGCAAGATCGAGCGGTGGATGTAGTCGTCCGCGAGGAGCCCGGCGCGGAGCGCTGGCAGGGTCAGCACAACGCCGAGCAGCGCAGCCGCTACCGGCATCCACGGTCTGGCCAACAGTGTCGCAACCCACGTTCGCATAGCTCTCCTTGCGGCCGCGGCGGGAGGCCGAAGCTGCACCCTGGCGCCGCCAGTGGCGAACGGTCAAGACGCGAGACGTACCCGCAATCCGGCGCTAACGGCTGTCCGCATGCCCGTAGGCCGTACCCCCCGGTCCAGAAAACCACAGCCCGCCCGGATTCCCCCTTTCGAGTCTGTCAATAAACGGCCAAACCCGGCTTCGACAAGCTCAGCCTGAGCGGTGGTGGAATTGATTTCATTGGGTTTTTCCGCGCTCACCCTGAACTCGCCGAAGGGTGAACGGGAGTTTATCGACAGTCTCTTTCCGGAACTTACCCACAGACTTGACGCACCCCCCGGGGCGTCCCGGTATCGAGGTTAACCGACCGGCGTCGGAGTCAGCGCCGTTGCGCCCACTCGATCGCAGCCTCGAGCCGGTCGTTCCCCCAGAACAGCTCGGTGCCGACGACGAACGTCGGAGCGCCGAAGATGCCGAGGGCCTGAGCCTGTTCCGTTGTCGTTCGCAGTTGTGCCCTGGCATCCGCAGACTCCGCCGCGCCCAGGACATCGGCCGGTTGCCGGCCCAGCGATTCGAGGATGCCGGCTATGACGCTTCGATCGGCAATATCGCGATCCTCGGCGAAGTTGGCGGCATACACCCGCCGGACGAACTCGGAGACCCACGGCTGCGCGGCGAATCGGCATGCCACTCGCGCCGCCAGCAGACCGTTGCGCGGAAAGCTCGATGGGCGTTGCCAGGGGATGCCCTGCGCCGCACACACCCGCTCGAGATCGCGCCACATATAACGACCCTTGACAGGATAGATATTGAACGGCGAGTCGTTCCATCCCTGGGCCTTGAAGATCGGCCCGAGCAGGAACGGCCGCCAGGTTAGTGCGACCTCCGCCGCCCGCGCCGCCGCTTCGATGCGCATGGCTGCGGGGTAGGAGTATGTGCTCGCGAACTCGAACCAGAATTCCAGATGGGCCTCCCGGAACCGATCAGTTATCGTCCAGCGGCGCGGGGTTGGTGCACTCGATGGTGCGCTGCAGCATGGGGACGGCCCCATCCCCTCCCAGGATGCCGAAGAATCCCAACCGCGCCCAATCGTTGTGATCGCGCAGTTCCGTCAGTGTTCCGCGGCACCACACATCTTCCTCAGGATCGAACGGATTGACGTTGTAGCTCACATCCGTCTCGATGACGCTATTGCCGTTCCAGTCCCAGCCCGGCGCACCGCAGGTGCCCTTGCTCTCGTCGAGATGCGCTTCGTTCAACACGATGCGGTCGCCGACCGAGTAACTCAGCAGCCCGTCGCCGATCGGATCGCAGTCGGTGTCGATGCCAGGGAATTGATAGAGGTAGTTCATCACCGAGTTGTAGTTGGGCTTGTAATTGCAACTGTCGGAGCCGCCGTGCATGAGGGCCAGATTGTGGCCAAGCTCGTGCACGATCGTTGTCGCCACATTCCAGTCCGAGTTCGCGCAGTATAGCGACACGATCATGTCGTCGCCGAACAGCTCCGCATACCCCGAGCTGTAGCTGTTGAAGTTGTAGCGGTGGGGCAGGATTGCGTAGTGGAAATAGCCGTGGCGGTTGGACGCGAAGTTGGCCGACTTGTAGGCGAGGAACTCCGCACCGTTCACGTCGCCCATGAACACCCCGTCGGCATCGTAGATCAGGTTGCCGCCGTCGAACACGCCGCCCTGACCGTAGTCGTTAATGACGTTGATCCCCGTGCTGCCGTCGGGGTTGCTCACCGGGCCCGCGGCCAGGGCGGCCGTCACCGTCGCCGCGACCGTCGCCGTGGGTCGATGCGAGTGCGCGCCGCACTCCAGGCTGTCGTCGAACCAGTCGTACTCGATCAGGATATCCTTGCGCAGCGGATTGGTGCCCAGCGCCGGCAGGTCGAGGCCCGCTGTCGTGCCCAGCAACTCGTCGCCGTCGTTCAACGAATCCCCGTCGGTGTCGTCTTCGAACGGGTCGGTGCCGATATCCGTGAGGCTGACGAAGACGCCGGTGTCGGTCTCGTAGCAGTCGTCCAGGCGGTCGCCGTCTGTATCGGCACCCACCAGGCAAGGCGGACAAGCGGCGGGGGGCGGCTGATCCTTCGATTGCACCTTCGCCCCGTCGGATTCCCTGACGTACGGCGGCACGGCGGCAGCGCAGTAGGTCTGGTCGTCGAGAACTATGACCGTCTGCGTGGTGCCGTTGGGTGCCGTCGGCGCGGGCAGTGTGCCGGTGCCTTTGGTGACCACCCTGATGGCGCGCGGGGTGACGATCAGCAGGCTGACCGAACCGCCGGCGGGAGCGTCCCTGTTCCTGTATTTCCACCCGCCGGAGCCCGCCGGCCGGCCCAGTCCCGTCCACGTTCCCGCCGTGAGCGGGTCGCGGAGCGCCCCGCCGTCGCGCCCCACCGCCACGGTTCCGCCTTGCGACTCCGGGTCGGTGGGAAGTGGGAGGGTGGCGGGATTACCGTCTTCTCCGGCCTTGATCTTGATCCTGTATTGCACGCCGGTGCCGGTCCGCGGGCTGAAGCGCGTAACGCTGCTGTCGTGACCGACCGGGTTGTCGGCCGCGTACGCCCCCTGCGCACCCCCCAGAACCAGAATCGCCACCGCGATCGGTTGCACTCGGCAAAGCGATCGATTGCGCATGACACCCTCCGTTCGCCACCGCGACCGGCCGCGAGGTTCGTTTAACACGGACATAATCGCTATACGAAGCCGGACTACGGAGAGTCAAATTAAGAATTGTCAGCAGCCTTCTCCGCCCCGCGCCCGGCGCCGGGCTAAGTACTCCGGTTCATTAGTCCGGCGACGTATTCCGTTCGTCCCGAGTAGCGCCATCTTTTCGGCGGCGTATCGAGGGGCGGGGCCGCAAAGCCGCTCGCCAGGCTGCCCCTCGATACGCCCCTGAGAAAACGGGGCTACTCGGGGCGAACGGGAAGCGTCGTACGGAATACGTCGCCGTAATTGTGCCCATCACTACTAAGGTGCCCACCCCGCTTCGTCCATTTTCGCCTGCAATCTGTCGATGCTCGCGGACAATCCCGACATGGAGGGCGCGAGGCGCTGCGCCTCCCGGCACCGCGCCAACGCATCGGCGAACCGCCCGAGCAGCTCCAGGCCGAGGCAGAGGTTGTACTGCGCGACTGCGTAGGTCGGCCTGATCTCCACCGCTTCGCGGAACTGGGCGACCGCACCGGTAACGTCGCTCGCCTCCAGCAGCGCCACGCCGAGATTGTTGCGCGCCTCCGCAAACGACGGCCGGTACCTCAGGGCCAATTCGTATTCGTCGATCGCCTCGTCGCGCTCCCCGACATCGTACAGCGCCTTGCCGAGCGCATTGTGCGCTTCTGCCGACTGCGGATAAGCCGCCAGCGCCGCCCGGAACTCCTCGATCGCCTCGCGCCGCTCGTCGGCGTGGTAAGCGTCCCACCCTCTCCGGTAGTGCTTCTCGTAGCGCTCGGCCGCGGCGGCCGCACACCCGCCCAGCAGCATTAGCAGCGCCAGCACGATCCGTCGCGCGCGTCGCATCGGCGCATTGGTTACCACATCGATGTCGGTCCGATCTACTATCGCCGAAAGACGTCGCGCAACGCGCAGAAGTCATCGGTCTTTCCGGGGCGCCGGAGTATACGCCGCGCCGTTGACCCGGCGGGCGCGGTGGCGCGCGTGATCCGGCCTGACCGACCGAGTCGATACCGCGCCTGGGGGGGGACACCATGGCTGAACGAGAAGCGAGTATACGGACGCTGCGGGGACTGCCGGTACTGCTGGTCGTGATGGCAGTGCTGGGAACGAGTGTCCGTGCGCAGGAGCCGACCCCGACCGAGGTACCCACGACCGCCAGTCGTACCCCGACCCCGACACATACGGCCACGGCCTCCGTGACACCCTCGGCGACGGAACACATGCCGCCCCCGATGCCACCTACCGTCTGACCGCAGCCGCCACCGGTACCTACACGATCCGGATTACCGCCCAGTACTCTGCCATTCTCTCCGTGCGGGACAGCACATGCACAGGAGCGGAGCTCACCTGTGTCGGCAGTCAGAGCGAGGTTCCGGAGGTGTCCCTCGACCTCAATGCCAACCAGACGGCCATCATCGCCGTGGACGGATGGGGGAGCGAGGAGGGATCGTTCTCGCTATCGATCGCCGGTCCGCCCACGCCGACCCCAACGCCGGGCGATTGCTGCACCGCGACGGAGACAGCCAGCTGCAACGAGGCGAGCTGCAGTGAGTGCGTATGCACACTCGACGTCTTCTGCTGCGCCGTACGCTGGGATGCGTTGTGCGCTGTCGAGGCGGCCAGTGGCTGTATGGCCAGCTGCTCATGCGCGTTTGCGGCGACCGCGACACCGACCCCTACCGGCACCCTGCTCCCGAGCCCGACCGCAACGGGATCGCCCTCGCTGGCGCCGATCACGATCGACACTCCGGCGGACAACAGTTTCGTTAACGCCTCGCCGATTACCGTGGGCGGCTCGGCCCCGGGGCGAGCGGTGTCACCGTAAACGGCATTGTTGTCGATGTGTGTTACAAAACGATCCCTTCAGACGGCGTGAAGGAGGCAAAGGATATGAAAGGGCAGAACGAAAGCGCGTCGAGAAAGGTCGCGCGAGAGATCCGCAAGGAGGCTGTTCGCCAGGTCGGTGGTTTCCCCAAAGAGGAACTCCGCCAGCAACTGGCCCGTGGCTGGGGCAGGGAGTTCGCGCATCAGCTGTTCGGAACCCCACGGTACCGCCGGCGGACCGGATCTAGATGAGTGCCGCGAGTGCGGCGCGAACGCCCTCGAAAATGGCTTTCGCCGCGGGTATGATCACTGGCCGGATGGCAGGGACGCAGGACTGAACGAGGTGGCCATGACGGTGACGCACAGGATCGAAACCAATCCGAAGGTGATGATGGGGAAGCCGGTGATCCGTGGAACGCGGATCCCAGTCGAGTTGATCCTCCGCAAGTTGAGCGAAGGGGCTCTGGAGAAGGATCTCCTCGATGCGTACCCGCGCCTCACTGCCGACGACATCAAGGCCGCCATCGGCTACGCGGCGGACACACTCGCTCATGAAGAAACCGTGCTTCTTGAACCGCCACGTAAGCGCGCAAGCCGCTGAGTCCGATGCGTTTTGTGGCCGACGAGAGCTGCGACTTCTCGGTCGTCCGCGGTCTGCGTAACTCCGGACACAACGTCGCAGCGATCGCAGAAATAGCTCCCCGAGCCGTAGACGAGGAGGTGCTGAAGCTCGCTCTTCAAAGGGGAACGATTCTGATCACAGAAGACAAGGATTTCGGGCAGCTCGTATTTGCGAGCATGAAGGCTACCGAAGGTGTCCTGCTGCTACGTTTCCCCGCGCGAGCGCGGTCTGGCCTCGCATCGGCGGTTCTCGATCTGGTTGCGAAACGGGGAGACGAACTGCCGGGTTGTTTCGCGGTTTTGCAGCCCGGCCGTGTCCGAATAAGGCGCCGATGAGCAGGAGGAAGATTGGATGGGGCAACGAGCTGGCTCACCAGCTGTTCAGAGTTGCGAGAAAGTGCCGGCGCCACAGTCGGGGTCGCTGAGGATGGCGGTGTCCGATCCGGCTAGCCCGGCAGAATGGCGAACCGGAAGCATCGTGTCGAACAGCGATCCTCGAAGAGGCCGCGCCGGTGTCGTGGTGGCCGCATTGCGATAGGGTTTGAAGATAGTGGCGGTGATAGGTATGGCGTCCGAGCGGATCGAAGCACGGCTCTCCGCGCTCGAAAAGGAGATGGCCCAGATCAAGCGGCTGTCGCAGGGAAAGCCCGGTCCGTATAAATGGGCTGTCCGAAATTTCCACGTGGCCGGTCGCAGGGGTGGGAACGTCTAAGTATGGGGATTATGGAAAACAGGGCGTTTATGCCGGCTAACGCGGACCTGCGGCCGCAACCAACGAGGGTGGCGATTGCGGGGAGCCGCGAGGGGAAGTGATGCGTCGCGGGTCACTGTGAAACAGGTTGTGTCGGGCGCGCCTGCATCCACACCGTGTGCGCCGCCCCGGAGTCGCCCACAAGCGGGCGGGGGCGGTGTGCCACGATGATCGCTCCCCGCCCCGCCACGGGCCTCGTGGGGAGCCCGCACCCCGCCGCCCCGCGCTCGGTCCGTCCGCTTGTGGACAACCCCCCCCCCGCCCCCATTGGGTCGGCGTCGCTTGCGTGGAGACGGCGGCTGGGGTTCGATCGGCGCCATGGATGCCTTTGTCGCCAAGCATGAGAAGTCGATCCGTGGCGTGCTGTCGTGCTTCGATCGGGTGCTGTTCCGCGGCTACATTCCTCTCATGAGCGGCTACACCATGGCGGAGTTCCTCAAGCTCAAGCAGGTTCACCGCTGGACGCTGAAGACCTTCTTGATCACCCAGGCCGAGAGGGTCAAGAAGCAGGCGCTCGCCATGGCCAGCGCGGCAGGTCGCCCGCATCAGTATCTGACGGCGCCGACCCGCAAGGAGGAGCTGGCGCGGCAGATCGCCGCGCGCGACGGGATCACCGAGGGTCTGGTGTGCGTGTTCTCCGTGCTCGAGCCGTGCCGGACGTTCTCGCTGGTCTGGAAGGAGGCGCACCCGTTCGTGCAACCCGCCTGGCACAAATGCCTGCACCTCTACTTCTACTTCGTCGACCGCCAGCTCGCGGTAGCGCACCGCCGGCACCTCGATCTGAATGTCGATACGGTCGAGCAGCGGCCCGGAGATGCGCGCGCGGTAGCGCTGAATCTGTACGGGGCTGCACGAGCATTCCTTCTGGGCATCGCCGTGGTAGCCGCAGGGGCATCCGTTCGGCCTGAGTAGGGCCCGTCTTTTCAGGGCCCGTATCGAAGGCCCCCAACTTCGGAGAGCGCGCCGGTTCATTGGTAGGAGCCGCCCTTCTCTGGCGGCGTCTCGAAGGGCCTGTCCTGTATCGCTGTCGCCGAATTTCTGCGCGGGGCGCGCAGAATTCGGATGGGGTACGTCCGGTCATATCCTGGGGTTGCGGGCCGCTACACGTCGACTTCGTCGACTCCAACCCGCGGAGCGCGCTCCATGATGAACTTGAAGCGCGGCTCGACGTCCTTGCCCATCAGCGTCTGGATCGTCCCCTCGGTGCGCGCCGGGTCATCCACCTGCACGCGCAACAATGCCCGGCGCGCCGGGTCGAGCGTCGTCTCCTTCAACGTGGACGGATTCATCTCGCCAAGGCCCTTGAACCGCGTGATGGTCGCCGACTTCCCGTTCGCACTCGCCACGATTCGATCGCGCGCGGCTTCGTCGAGAGCCCAGTGTACTTCCTTGCCGATCTCGATCCGGTACAGCGGCGGCTGCGCGATGAACACGTGGCCGCGCCGGATCAGTTCAGGCAGGTGGCGGTAGAAGAACGTCAGCAGCAGGGTACAGATGTGATGCCCGTCCGCATCGGCATCCATCAACAGGCAGACCTTTCCGTAACGCAGCTTCGCAGCATCGAAGTCCTTGCCGAAGCCGCAGCCGAGCGCGGAAATCATGTCCGTGAGTTCCTTGTTCGACAGCACCTTGCTCGTCGACGCCTGCTCGGCGTTCAAGACCTTGCCGCGCAGCGGCAGGATGGCCTGAAACTCGCGGTTACGGCCTTGCTTCGCCGACCCACCGGCGGAGTCGCCCTCGACTATGAACAGCTCGCTCTCCCCGGGGTCGGTAGAGCTGCAGTCTGCCAGCTTGCCCGGCAGGTTGAGCCGGTGCGACACCGCCGTCTTCCGCTGCACCTGCTCCACGGCGGCCCGGGAAGCGCTGCGCGCTCGCGCCGCCAAAATGACCCGGTTTGCAATCGCCTTTGCCTGCGTCGGGTTGCTGTGCAGGTAGTTCTCCAACCCACCACGAATGAACGTGTCGATGGGCGCGGTCACCTCGGGGTTGTTGAGGCGATCCTTCGTCTGACCCTGGAACTGCGGCTGCTGCACGTACAGGCTCAGGATGCCGACCAGCCCTTCGCGGATGTCCTCGGCCGCCAGCGTCAGTCCCTTGGGCAGCAGGTTCTGCACCGACACGTAGTTGCGAACGGCCTTGACCAGGCCGCCCTTCAGGCCGTTCTCGTGCGTCCCACCCGACGGCGTCGGAATTCCGTTGACGAACGACAGGAGGCGTTCCTCGGTAGCCTCGGTCCAGGCCAGAGCGCACTCGACGATGAAGCCGTCCTTGCGCTCGGCGTAAAACGGCTCCGCCACCTGCTGCTTACCGCCCTCGGCGATCTGGCGCTCGATATACTCGGCGATCCCGCGTTCGTGGCAGAAGGTTTCCGTCTGCTTCTCCGCAGCGTTTTCGAACACCAGCGTCAGGCCGCGGTGCAGGTACGAACGCGCTTCGAGGCGCTCGCGAATCACCTTCGGCTTGAACGCGGTATCCGGAAAGATCTGCGGATCGGCGGTGAAGGTAATCGTCGTCCCGCTGCCGCGGGCCGCTCCCTCCTTCTTCAACTTGCTCGTCGCCACCCCGCGCGCGAACGATTGCGTCCACGTCGCTCCGTCACGCTTGACCGTCACGGTCATCGACGACGCCAGTGCCGTCACCACCGAAGCGCCGACGCCGTGCAGCCCGCCGGCATGAAAGTAGTTGCGGTTCTCGAACTTGCCACCGGCGTGCAGCGTGGTCAGGATGAGTTCCAGAGCCGGGCGCTTGTGCTTCGGGTGCACGTCGACCGGGATACCGCGGCCGTTGTCGGCCACCGTGATCGTGCTGCCGTCGGGATGAAGCGTTACCGTCACCTTATCGCAGTAGCCGTTCATCGCCTCGTCGACGGCGTTGTCGAGCAGCTCCCACAGCAGGTGATGGAGTCCGGTGGAGTCGACGCCACCGATGTACATGCCCGGTCGCTTGCGGACCGGCTCGAGGCCTTCGAGAACGGTGATGTCTTTGGCGGTGTATTTGGACATTGGAGGGCTCTGGGGCTCGGGGTCCTGGGGGATTACGGGTCGAAGAGGGAGCCCTGGCTCTGGTTAGGCTTCGCTGGCGGGTCCTGGCGGTCGGTGGGGGGCGCCGGGCGTGGAACCAGTGTCACGGGTTTGAAGCGGGCGAGGGTCTTGCGGCCCTTCTGGGCGCGGTGAGCCAGCTCGGGCGTCTGGAAGCGCCGCTCGCTGCCGTCCTCGGCTACGGCGATCGGCAGATCTGCGCGCAGGTGGCAGACCGCGCCGACCAGGCGGTCGTCCGCATCGAGGCGCATCAGAATGACCCCCCGTCCGGCGCCGGACAGTTCCGGTAGCTCCTCGGCAGCGAAACAGAGCAGCTTGCCGCCGCTGGTCACGGCGGTGATCGTGTCGCCCTCGCCCGCAGCCACGACGACGACCTCGTCGCCTTCACGGGTACGCGCGATGCGGCGGCCGTTGCGGGTGGTCTCGGTCAGGTCGGGACGGCAGAAGAACCCCATCCCTCCGGCGGTCGTCACCAGCCAGCGCGGGCCGTCCTCCGCGGTCTCGCCGCTTGCCGCCGGAACCAGGCCGGCGGCGACGACCCGTTCCCCATCCTTGAAATTGAGCTGCGACTGTACCGGTTCGCCGTACCCGGTGGTGGCCGGCACGTCGGCCACCTTGAGGACGTACACCACGCCGAAGTTGGAGAACAACGCGACGTTATCGCGGGTGTTGCCGCGCAGGATCCACTTCGCGGCGTCGCCCTCGCGCACGCGGGTGCTGGACGGATCCTTGACTTCGCCGAGGCGCTTCATCCACCCGTCGCGCGTGATCACCACCGTCGCGTCCTCGTGCACCACGTACGCCTCGGCGTCGTAGACCAGCTCCGCTCCGGCGCTGAGCACGGTGCGGCGGGGGTCGGCATACTTCTTCGCCACCTCGAGCAGTTCCGCTTCGACGATCCCCCAGCGTGCCTTCGCACTGGCCAGGAGTCGCTCGATCTCTTTCGCGCGCGCTTGCTTGGCGCGTTGCTCCTCGCGGATCTTGTCGATTTCCAGACGGGCAAGCTGATAGAGGCGCGTCTCGAGCACCGCGTCCGCCTGCACCTCGTCGAGACCGAACTCCTTCATTAACTTCGCCGCCGCGTCCTGCCGCGACGCGGCCTGGCGGATCAGTTTGATGGCTCGGTCGAGGTTGTCGAACAGCTTGAGGAAACCGGCAAGGATGTGGAGCCGCGCCTGCAACTCGCGCAACTCGTGTTGCAGGCGCCGCGTCACCACGGCGAGGCGAAAATCGAGGAAGTGTCGGCAGAGGTCCTTGAGCGTGAGTCGCGCCGGCTGGCCCACTCCGGCGGGATCGGTCGGCACCAGAGCCGTCAGATTGACGTTGAAGTTGATCTGCAGGCTGGTGTGCTTGAAGAGATACGCCATGACGGCTTCGGCGGAGGCGTCGGGCTTGATCTCGACCACGATGCGCACGCGATCGGTCGATTCGTCGCGCACGTCGGTCGCCTGCGGCAGGCGCCGGCTCACGATGTGCTCGGCGATTTCCTCGACGATGCGCGACTTGTTTACCGTGTACGGGATCGAGGTGACGATCAGTCTGCGGCGCCGCTTCTCGACCGCGGCTTCGTACTGCCCGCGCAGTCGGATAGCGCCGTGGCCGGTTTCGTAAATGCCGCGAATTTCGCCGCGCGAATTGAGGATCTCGCCGCCGGTCGGGAAGTCCGGCCCCTTGACGAACTTGCACAGGTCCTTCGTCGTCAGGTCCGGGTCCTTGATGAGGGCCACCAGCGCGGCCACCACCTCGCCGAGATTGTGCGGCGGGATGTTGGTTGCCATCCCCACCGCGATCCCGGTGCTGCCGTTGATCAGCAATTGCGGAATCGCCGCCGGCAGCACGATCGGCTCGCGCAACGTCGCGTCGTAGTTGTCGCGGAACTCGACCGTCTCGTGGCGGATGTCGCGCAGCAGTTCCTCGGCGACCGGTGTCAGCCGGGCCTCGGTGTAACGCATGGCGGCCGGGCTGTCGCCGTCGAGCGAGCCGAAGTTACCCTCGCCGTGCACCAGCGGGTAGCGCAACGCGAACGGCTGCGCGAGACGCACCATGGCATCGTAGGCAGCCTGATCGCCGTGCGGATGGTATTTCCCCAGCACCTCGCCGACGACGGCGGCCGACTTGCGCGGGCGCGTCCCGGCGGTCAGGCGCAGGTTCTGGAACATGGCGTAAAGAATCCGGCGTTGTACGGGTTTGAGACCGTCACGCACGTCGGGCAGAGCCCGCGAGGTGATGACACTCAGGGCATAGACAAGGTACCGCTCTTCGGCGGTTGCACTGAGATCGACCGACGCGATGTGCTGCGGCGTTTTCTGCTGCACGGTTGACACCCGAATTCAGTTGTTCAGCGTGGCCTGAGGCAGGCAACCTCCGCCTCCCCACCACCCATCATCGGGGCGACTATAGTCGACCGCACCCGGCCGGTCGAGCACCCTCGCGATGCGAAACGTGCACCACCGGGGCACGCCCCGTTACGCACGGATCGCCGCCTATCGCCCGGAACTCACGCGCGGCGGGCACGAGGGGCAGCCTCAATCCGGCAGAATGGCCCGGGGCCCGCCGTCGCGTGCAGTGACTGGTTCGGCACTCCACCCGCGGGCGCCGCCAGGCCGGCCTCCCCCCCGTACTCGTACTCGTTCACGTACTCGTACACCGCCACTTCCTCGTAGGCGTGCACCCCCCCGTGGCTCACTTTCATCGCTGCGTGCCCCCGGTCCGTGTACGAGTACGTGTACCGCTTCGCTGAGTACGTGTACGGAGGGGAACCCCAACGCCCGGAACTCACGTGCGGCGGGCACGAGGGGCAGCCTCAATCCGGCAGAATCGCCCGGGGCCCGCCGTCGCGTGCAGTGACTGGTTCGGCACTCCACCCGCGGGCGCCGCCAGGCCGGCCTCCCACCCGTACTCGTACTCGTTCACGTACTCGTACACGGCCACTTCCTCGTAGGCGTGCACCCGCCCGTGGCTCACTTTCATCGCTGCGTGCCCCCGGTCCGTGTACGAGTACGTGTACCGCTTCGCTGAGTACGTGTACGGAACGGAAGCCGAACGCCACGATTATCGTGGGGCGCCGTCGCCGCTTGCGCGGCGACAGCATTAAATGGAGCCGAAGGGAGTCGAACCCTCGACCTCTAGAGTGCGATTCTAGCGCTCTCCCAACTGAGCTACGGCCCCAGACCTCCGCCTTGGTCGCGGTGAGTCAGGGACTTACACAACTCGCCCGGGTCTGGCAAGACCGACCGGGGCGCGTCGCCGCCGCGCCAATCGGGTCAGCAAAGGTACCGGGGCGCCTCGGCCAACCCCGGTAGCGGCCCACGCATACAGTACGTCGCCCGGCGCGAGGTCGGCGGGGTGCCCACCAGGATCACCACGCACTCCGACCGATCCCATCCGAGTCGATCGCACGCCGCCGCCGCCGACCGGGCCACCGCATCGCTGCATTCCCCGGTCCTTGAATTCCCTACGAAATACCAGTTTTCGCGCACCGCCCCCACCTCGTGCAGTGTATTTGTCCATGCCAGCTGCACCCGGCGTGCCACACTCCGGCCCCTCACGCAGATTGACGGCCGGGTGGAAGCGACCGGCGGAATCTGTTCAAAATCGTGGCGCTCGATCCCGTGGTGCCGAAAAGTTGTGGCGGGAACTCCAGCCCATCGTGGACGACGGGCGGCTTGACCCGCCCCGGGGGACCATGCGACTCACTTCCGACCGCCCCTGTGGAGAAAGGTAGCGCTCAATGTCCCAGCCTGACATCGAATCCCTGCTGAACGAAAACCGGGTGTTTCCGCCGCCTGCCGACTTCAGCCGACAGGCGCACGTGGGCTCCGTGGCGGATTACGAGCGGCTTGTACGCGCGGCCGCCGAGGACCCCGAACGGTTCTGGAGCGATCTGGCCTCCGAACTCGATTGGTTCACACCCTGGCGCACCGTGCTCGATTGGAAGCCGCCCTTTGCGCGGTGGTTCGTCGGCGCGACAACCAACATCGCGCACAACTGCATTGATCGCCACCTCGGTTCGTGGCGGCGCAACAAAGCCGCCATCGTCTGGGAAGGCGAGCCGGGCGACGCTCGCACCCTGACCTTTCACGACCTGCACCGCGAAGTCTGTCGCTTCGCCAACGTCCTCAAGCGCTTCGGCGTCACCAAAGGGGACCGCGTGGGTCTTTACCTGCCCATGATCCCCGAGCTGCCGATCGCCATGCTCGCCTGCGCCCGTATCGGGGCCACCCACAGTGTCATCTTCGGCGGCTTCAGCGCCGACGCCCTGCGCGATCGCCTCAACGACGCGCAGGCAAAGCTCGTCGTCACCGCCGACGGCGGCTACCGGCGTGGGGCCGTGGTGCCGCTGAAAGCGAATGCCGACGCCGCGCTTCGCGACACGCCGTCGGTCGAGAACGTGGTCGTCGTGCGCCGCACCGGCGAGACCGTTCCCATGAAAGGCGGCCGCGACCGCTGGTGGCACGAACTCATGGAGGAGGCCGACGCGACCTGCCCCGCCGAAGCCCTCGACTCCGAGCACCCGCTCTTCATCCTGTACACCAGCGGCACCACCGGAAAGCCCAAAGGTGTGGTGCACACCACGGGCGGCTTCATGGTGCACACGTACGCGACCTCGAAGTGGATCTTCGATCTCAAGGAAGAAGATACCTTCTGGTGCACGGCCGACATCGGTTGGGTCACCGGTCATAGCTACGTCGCCTACGGTATCCTCGCCAACGGAGCGACCACCCTGATGTACGAAGGGGCGCCGAACTTCCCCGAGCCGGACCGCAACTGGCAGATCATCGACAAGTACGGCGTGACCGTCTTTTACACGGCTCCCACGGCGATCCGGAGCTTCATCAAGTGGGGAAGACACTGGCCGCAGAAACACTCCCTGCAGAGCTTACGGCTGCTCGGCAGCGTCGGCGAGCCGATCAACCCCGAGGCGTGGATCTGGTACCACGAAGAAATCGGCAAGGGCCGTTGTCCGATCGTCGATACGTGGTGGCAGACGGAAACCGGCGGCATCATGATCACGCCGCTCCCCGGGGTCACCCCGACCAAGCCCGGCTCCGCCACCCGCCCGTTTCCGGGCATCGATGTCGATGTCGTCACCCGCGAGGGCAAACCGGTCGAGGCCAACCAGGGCGGCCTTCTCGTCATCAAACGCCCGTGGCCCGGCATGCTGCGCACCATCTACGGCGACCCCGACCGCTACGTGCAGCAGTACTGGAGTCAGATCCCCGGCATGTACTTCACCGGCGACGGGGCGCGGCGCGACGCCGACGGCTACTTCTGGATCATGGGTCGTGTCGACGACGTCGTTAACGTCGCCGGCCACCGCCTCGGTACGATGGAAGTCGAAAGCGCCCTGGTCAGCCACCAGGCCGTGGCCGAAGCCGCCGTCGTCGGTCGGCCCGACCCGCTGAAAGGCCAGGCGATTGTCGCCTTCGTCTCCCTCGAACACGGCCACAAGGCGACCGACGAACTGCGCCTGCAACTGCGCGAGCACGTCGCCCGCGAAATCGGCGCCTTTGCCCGCCCCGAGGACATTCGCTTTGCCGACGCCTTGCCGAAGACGCGCAGCGGCAAGATCATGCGCCGCCTGCTGCGCGATATCGCCGGCGGCAAAGAAACCATCGGCGACACAACCACCCTGGAAGACCTCTCGGTGCTCGCGAAACTGCGCGAGGAGGAGGAGTGACCGAATAGCTGTGGTAAGGTGAGGCGGATAACCTGAATTGTTCATGACCGCTTTCGTGCCGCGCCACGCGCCGGAAAGAGACGGCGCTCCTGAGACACAACCGTCCGTACCAAGTGGGCGCCCCTCGATACACCGGCCCCAAGGGAGGGGCCGGTACTCGGGGCGAACGGGTCCCACGAAGACAACAGAACGTGAGTATTCTTCACCGTTCGCCCCGAGTAGGCCCCGTCTCTTCAGGGGCCGTATCGAGGGGCCGCGTCGGATTCGCGAAAGGCCCGCACGAACCGCCTGGCAATCCAACCGCCTGATGTCGTAATCACCCGACGTCCCGACCGCCAATCGCCCCCAAACATGTCCCTATATCTCCACAACACTCTCACCGGCCGCCTCGAGGAGTTCGTGCCGCTCGTTCCCGGCAAGGTCGGCATGTACGTCTGCGGAGTCACCGTCTACGACCGCTCTCACATCGGCCACGCCCGCGCCCTCGTCACCTTCGACGTCCTGTTCCGCTACCTGCGTTTCACCGGCTACGACGTCACCTTCGTCCGCAATTTCACCGACGTCGACGATAAGATCATCGCCCGCGCGCAGAGCAGCGGCCGGGCGGCCATCGATGTCGCCGAAGCCAACATCCGCGCGTTTGCCGAAGACGTCGAAGCGCTGGGTTGCCTGCCGCCGAACCTCGAACCCCGGGCCACGCAACACATCGACGGCATGGTCGCGCTCATCGGCGATCTAATCGCCCGTGGACTGGCCTACCCGGTCGACGGCGACGTCTACTACGCCGTCGACCGGTTCCCCGGTTACGGCAAGCTCGCCAAACGCAAGCTCGAGGACATGGTCGCCGGCTCGCGCATCGAGGTCGATGCGCGCAAGCGTCATCCCGCCGACTTCGCTCTGTGGAAGAGCAGCAAGCCGGGCGAGCCGGCGTGGGACAGTCCCTGGGGCCCGGGCCGGCCCGGCTGGCACATCGAGTGCTCGGTCATGAGCACGAAATACCTCGGGCAGCCGTTCGACATTCACGGCGGCGGCACCGACCTCATCTTCCCGCACCACGAGAACGAGATCGCGCAGTCCGAGGGTGCCGCCGGTTGCGCCTTCGCCCGTTACTGGGTGCACAACGGCATGGTGACCATCAACCAGGAGAAGATGTCGAAATCGCTCGGCAACTTCATGACCGTGCAGGAGGCGGCCGGGCGCGCCGGCGGCGAGGCGGTGCGGCTCTTCGTGCTCGGCACCCACTATCGCAGCCCGCTCGATTTCGCCCCGGAACGGCTCGACGAGTCGGCCAGGGCACTGACGCGGCTCTACGAGACGCTCGCCCGCTGCGATGCCGCGACGCCCACGGCGGCAGCGGCGCAACCCGAGGCGGCGACGCTCGACGCCTTTCGCACCGCCATGGACGACGACCTCAACACGGCACGGGCGCTCGGCGTCGTCTTCGAGACGGTGCGGGACATCAATCGACTGCTCGACGAAGGACAACTCGAAGCGGCAGCGACCCGCCGGCGCGCCGTCGGCGCGATCGCCAACGTGCTCGGGGTCGGCAGCACCGAACCCGCCGCCTTCCTCGAGCGCGCCAAGCGGAACTACCTCGACGCCGCGTCCATCGACTCAGCAGAAATCGACGCGCTGGTCGCCGCCCGCGTCGCCGCGCGCAAGGCGCGCAACTTCGCCGAGGCCGACCGCATCCGCGACGACCTCAAGCGCCGCCGCATCGTCCTCGAAGACACCCCCGCCGGAACGATCTGGAAGGTCGAGCGCTGAGGCCGCCGGCAGGTCACACGATAACGCTGCGGATGACCTCGCCGGCCTCCATGGCACGGAAGGCGTCGTTCACGTCTTCGAGCTTGATCGTCTTCGACACCATGGCCGAGATATCGAGTCGGTGCGTTTCGATCAATTCGACGAAGCGGGGGAAGTCGCTCCGCACCTGCGCCGAACCATACTTGCAGCCCTTCACCGTCTTCTCGTTCCAGAAGATGTCGAATGCGGGCAGCGTGAATTGCGCATCAACGCGGGCCATGCCGACGATGATCACTTCCCCGCCGCGGCGGGCCAGCATGTACGTGGTAACGATGGTTTCCGGAAGCCCGATCACCTCGAACGCGTAATCGGCCCCGCGCCCGCCGGTAAGTGCCCTGACCTGCTCCGCCGGGTCGCCCGCCGAGGGATCGATGACGTCCGTGGCCCCGAGCTTCCTGGCAGTCTCCCGCTTCAGCGGCTGCGGATCGATCGCAATGATGCGGCCGGCGCCGGCGATGCGCGCCCCCTGAATCACCGCCTGCCCGACACCGCCGCAACCCACTACCGCGACGCTCGCACCCGGGCGTACCCGCGCCGTGTTCAATGCCGCACCCACACCGGTGGTCACGCCGCAGCCGATGAGCGCCAGTTGCGCGTCGGGCAGATCGGTCTCGACCTTTACCACCGACGCCTCATTTACCGTCATCACGTCGGAGAAAGTGCCCAAACCGGTCATGGTGAAGAACGGGCTTCCGTCCCCGCGCAAGCCGCGCAACTGCATGCCGATCTCGCTCTCACTTTCGCAGAGCTGCGACTCCTCGCGCAGGCAGTGCCAGCACGCACCACAGGCGGGCACGAACGAGGCAACGACACGGTCGCCCTTCTTCACTCGCGACACTTCGGCGCCAACCTCGACGACACGGCCCGCACCCTCGTGGCCGAGCACCATGCCCGGCGGCGTCGGTACGTACCCGCGCATCAACGACAGGTCCGAGTGACACACGCCGCTCGCTCCGATCTCGACGACGACATCGCGCGGTCCCGGTGGATTCGGCTTCAACTCCTCGATGACCAGGGCCTGGGGATCGCCAACGTAGACTGCACCTCTCATGTGTTCCCTCCGGGATTGTAGTATGCGGCGCGGTCCCCCGTCCCGGGCAGACAGGAAGTCGGGGGGAGGTCGAGCTGGCGGCTCGCGTCCACCGACCTCTTTCCCTCGTCTCTCTCCCGGCAGGGCGAAGAACCGGTGCTGTAGCTGCGCATCGAGGGGAGAAGCTACACGTTTGTCTCGCGCAAGAACAGGGGCCGCCGCTGCCGCGGCAGCGCCCTCAGCCGCCGCCCCGCCCCCGTCCGCGGAGGAGGTTAATGAAACCGACGACGATGACAACGGCCGCCGCACCGGCGAACCAGGGGACCAACCACATCCCGCTGTCGCCCGGCTCGGCCGTTACGTAGATCCACGCCCCTGCGAACGCCAGCGCCAGTACCAGCAGCGCGGACATGAGCATCGTCCCCTGCGACGAGGAATCGGACTTGGCCATGTCCGCCAATGGGCCAGGAACGCCGCGCTGTCAACCCCGAAGCGCCAGGCGCGAGCCGCCAGGCGGCGACTCGCGCCCTGGACGCATCGTCATGCGCCCGGAGAGATTCGAACTCCCGACCTACTGGTTCGAAGCCAGCCGCTCTAGTCCACCTGAGCTACGGGCGCATACCGCCGCCGGTCAAAGCCGAATCGCCCTTCCGATGCAACCCGCGCCGGCACCGCGCTACAACCCCGGCGCGGGCGATCAGGCGTCGACTAGTCCCTCGTAAAGGGCCGTGCTCAAGTACCGCTCGCCCGAATCGGGCAGAATCACCACGAAGGTCTTCCCCTTGAACTCCGGCAGCCGGGCCAGCCGCACCGCCGCAGCCACCGCCGCCCCGCACGAAATCCCCGCCAGAATGCCCTCCTCGGAGGCCAGGCGGCGCCCCATCTCCATCGACTCGTCGTCGCCCACCATCTCCACCCGGTCGACCACGTTCAGGTCGAGCGTGCCCGGAATGAAACCCGCGCCGATACCCTGAATCTTGTGCCGGCCGGCCTGCAACGGCTGGTTGGCGAGCTTCTGCGTGATCACCGGACTGGTGACCGGTTCCACTCCGACCGCAACGATCGGTTTGCCCTTCACGGCCTTGATGTACCTGGACACCCCGGTGATCGTGCCGCCGGTGCCGATGCCCGACACCAGCACGTCGATCGCCCCCTTCGTATCCTCCCAGATCTCCGGACCCGTCGTCTTGAAGTGGATGTCCGGGTTCGCCGGGTTCTGAAACTGCTGCAGCAACACGTAACGGCCCGGATCCGAGGCGGCGATCTCCTCCGCCCTGGCCACCGCCCCCTTCATGCCGAGCGCCCCCTCGGTCAACACCAGCTTCGCACCGAAGGCCAGCAATACCTTGCGCCGTTCGATAGACATCGTCTCCGGCATCGTCAGCGTTACCGGGTAGCCACGCGCCGCCGCCACGAAGGCCAGAGCAATACCGGTGTTGCCGCTGGTCGGCTCGATGATTTCCTTGCCCGGGCCGAGCACACCGCGTTGCTCGGCGTCCCATACCATCGCCGCCCCGATGCGGCACTTGACCGAGTACGCCGGGTTACGGCCCTCGACCTTGGCCAGCATGGTAACCGGGGCGCCGCCCGTGATCCGATTCAGCCTGACCAACGGCGTACGGCCGATGCTGAGTGAGTTGTCGTCGTAGATCACCGTGCGATCTCCTTGAGTCCAGAGGTAACGCGCCAGACCACACCGAAACCGACGCCGGCTGCCCTCGCCGCCGACGTCCGACAGAGGTTACGAGCGATCGCCGCACCATAGGCGCGAAGCGCGCGGCGTTGCAAGCGAGCCTCGCCCGCACGCCGGCCTCTTCCCATCCCCGGCTTCGCCGCCGGCACCATGAACCTCCCCGCCGCGCACCAAACCGCCGGCACACCGGCGCCGCCACCTGACCGGCAGCGACCGCCAAGCTCGCCCGACCGCGTCAGGTCCAGCGGGACCGCCACCACTTCGCGATCCGGCGATCCAGCCGGTACAACGCCCGCGGCAGCAGGCGCTGTCCGAGCGACCCCGCTGCCCGGGGCCGGCTCCGTTCCGCACGCACCCGCTCCGCCAGAGCCCGGACGTCGTACCCGATGCGCGTCTCGAGCGGTACATCCAGTTCGGCGAGAATGAACTCCAGGTCCGCCTCCGCTATGGCCGTGTAGGTCTTGGGCCGATACCGCCGGCGCTTACCCTTGTCCTCGCTCACCGCATGGAACGTCGGCAACCGCGGCAGCCCGAACCGGCTGCACAGCGACTCCACGAACTCCGCCGGGCGGGCATTGAGGTCCTCGTAACGCACGTAGGCGGTGTTTGCCGCCACCTCGCGCAGGGCTTCCCAGTTGCGGATCTTGGCGCTCCGCAACCGTACTACGTTGGCAAACCGCTCGCCGGTCTCCGGCGACCGTTCGAACATCAGTTCCGTGCCGTAGCGCGGATCGCCGCGCTCGACCGGCCAGTGCTCGTCGTATACGCACCACCACGGCGCACGGACGAACGCCGCGAAGTCGAGGTTCCACAACGCGGGCGCGGCGTGCCACGGGCTGCGGTTGAGGCTGCGTAGCCAATCGAAGGGGTTGCGATAGACGACGACGAACAGGCAATCGGCCGCCGTCTCGACCCCGGGTTTGTGGAAGAAATGCTTCCATCCGAAGTCCCAGGTCAGAGGCACGTCGGGCACGTTCCGGCGCAGCAGATGCTCGAGGTAGTTCGTTCCCGAGCAGCGCTCGCCGAAGATCTGAATGCGTGCGATTGCCGCGGTCATGTGCCGGACCTCACGCGCGACGCGACAGGGCTCGGACGATCTCCAGGTAGCGATCGATCATCCGTTCTCGCGACAGTTCCGCGGCGCGGGCCGCACCGCCCGCGGCCAGACGTTGCCCCACACCTGTCTCGCGGTACAGACGGACGAGCTGGGCGGCAAGAGCGCGGACGTCGCCGACGGGGACGAGCAGGCCCGACCGTTCGTGGGTGACGATCTCCGCGAGTCCGCCGGCGGCGCACGCCACCAGGGGCACCTGCATAGCCAGCGCTTCGAGCGCGGCGACCGGAAAGGCCTCGGTGCGTGACGGCATGATCGCCGCGTCGGCGGCGCGCAGGACCGTCAGTGGATCGTCGACGAAGCCGAGGAAGGCGACGCAATCGGCCAGACCCGCCGCCGCGACGGCACCCTCGACGGCACCGCGCAGCGGTCCGTCACCGGCCAGCAGCAAACGCAGCGGTACGCCCGCGGCTCGCACCGCGGCCACGATCGACGGCAGCAGATCGACGCCCTTCTCCGGCACCAGGCGGCCGGTGAACGCGGCCGCGAAATCCCCGGCGGCAAGGTCGAACCGGGCCCGCGCGGCGGCACGATCGATCGCCGGTGGGCGCACGGCAATGCCGTTGTAGACGACGTACCGGCGTTCCGGCGGCACGCCGACCGCGGTGAGTCCGGAGTCGACGGCCCGCGACACGGAAACGACCCCCGAGAGCAGCCCGCCGTAGATGATCCGGTTCCGCAGGTTCGGACGCGTATCCTCCATCGCCTTGACGCGGATCGCGGGCACACCGCGCAGGCGGGCGGCAAGGCCGCCGAGCACACAGTCGCGCCCCCAGTTGCACAGCAGTGCGGCCGACCGGCGCCGGCGCAGCAGGGCGTGAACCGCCCGCAGCGAGCCGATATCGAAATCGCTCCTGCATCGCAGTTCACAGGTCTCGACGTTTCCCGCCGCGCGCGCCGCCAGCGCGCTACCCGGTCGGCAAACGAGCGTCACGGCATGACCGGCAGCAAGGAATCCCTCGCCCAGCTCGAGGAACATCCGCTCGCCCCCACCCCAGCCGGAGGCCGAGTTCATCAGGCAAATGTGCATTCACGCCGCCGCGACCGATTCCCCCCGACTCCCCCACGCCGCAAGCCCTCAAGTCCTCTCCGCCGCCTCCGATTCATCCCGGCCGGCGTTGCGCGAGGAGGCGCCTGGCCTGGCCCGAGATCGTCGTCGAGACGTTCTTGCTGCGCGCCACGAGGCGGAGATCGCGCTCCAGCAACCCGCCCATAAGGCCGAGAGAAACCGACAGCGGGGTCTTCGGGTTGCTCACCAGCCCGAGGCGTATCTGATAGTTGCGGCGCCAGTTCTTGTTCTCGCCGATCGTCTTGAGCAGTTCGCTGTCGACGCTGCGGTTGCGCGCCACCATGACGACCTCGTCTTCGGTGATGCGCGGGTTCCGCAGCACGAAGCGCTGAATGAGCCGGTTGCTGTCGCGAATCAGGATCATGCGCGCGTCGCGGTTGCCGCGCAGCGACAACTTGATCCGCTCGCCGACGGTCATCGCCTGAATCTGCGCATAAAGGCTCTTGTTGACCGCCGTCCCCTTCTCCGGCTCGACGAGCAACTCGTCCGGAACGACATACGTGTCGTCGCCGCGTTCAATCTCGGCCGCGATCGCCTCCGCGGTTGCGATGTCGACGTCGGCCGCGCGTGGCGGCTCGGGCGTGCCGGTATCGTTGCTCATGCCTTGGCCGCGCGTGCCGCCTCCGCTTCCTTGACGACCTTTTCCGCGAGGTGCGCCGGCAACTCCTCGTAATGCGAGAAGGCGACCGTGAACGATCCGCGACCGCTGGTCATTGAGCGGAGATCGGGCGAGTACGAGAGGACTTCGGACATCGGCACGTGGGCTCGGATGAGCTGCGCGCCGGCCTTACTGTCGACCCCGAGCACCTTGCCGCGCCGGCTGTTCAGGTCGCCGATGACGTCCCCCATGCAGTCGTCGGGTACGCTCACTTCGAGGGCCATCACCGGCTCGAGCAAGACCGGCTTGGCCTGCTGCACGGCGCTCTTGAAGCCGAGTGAGGCGGCGATCTTGAAGGCCATTTCCGACGAGTCGACGTCGTGGTACGAGCCGTCGAAGAGCGTCACGCGCACGTCGACCACCGGATAACCGGCAAGGATGCCCTCGTGCAGGGCTTCGCGCACGCCCTTTTCCACGGCGGGGATATACTGACGCGGCACCACACCGCCGACGATCTTGTCGACGAACTCGAACCCCGAGCCGCGCGGCAGGGCTTCGACTTCGAGCCAGGCGTCGCCGTACTGGCCGCGCCCGCCCGTCTGTTTCTTGAGTTTGCCCTGCGCCTTGGCGCGGCCCTTGATCGTTTCCTTGTACGGCACCTTCGGCGCCTTCAGCTCGACGTCGGCGCCGTACTTGCGCTTCATCCGCTCGATGACGACTTCGATGTGCAGTTGGCCGACACCGGAGAGAATCAGCTCGCGGGTCTGCGGGTCGCGGTGCATCTCGAGCGAAGGGTCCTCCTCCATCAGCCGCTGCAAAGCCTGGGTCGCCTTGTCTTCGTCGCCGCGGGTCTTCGGTTCGACGGCGAAGGAGATCGCCGGCGGCGCGTGCAACAGCGGCGGATACTGCAAGGGCGCCTTCTCGTCGGCAAGCGTGTCGCCGCTGGCGGTGTCCTTCAGTTTGGGAATTGCCACGATCTCGCCGGGCAGCGCTTGCTGCACCTGCGTCTGCTTCTTGCCGGCGAGCTGGAAGACGTGCCCGAGACGCTCCCTGGCATCCTTGTTGACGTTCAACACCGTCGAGTCGGCGTGCAGGGTCCCGGACAGTACGCGCACGATCGACAGCTTGCCGGCGAACGGGTCGACGGTGGTCTTGAACACCAGGCCGGAGAACGCCTCGTTTGCCTCGGGAAGCCGCTCGACCGGCTCCTTGATCTTCGGGTCCTCGCCGGTGACAGTTCCCAGCTCCGCGGCCGAGGCCAGGTAACTGACGCACGCGTCGAGCAACGCTTGCAGTCCGACGGTTTTGGCGCCGCTGGCGCACAGCACGGGCACGAGGCGGCCGCTGAGGCAGCCTTCGCGCAACGCGGTCGCGAGCTCGTCGTCGGTGAGCGTCCCGTTCTCGAGGTACTTCTCGGTGAGTTCGTCGGTGGCCTCCGCCGCCAGCTCGATCATGCGTTCGCGCGCCGCGGCCGCCGCCTGGGCGCTGTCGGCGGGAATGTCCTCGGCCTTCATACTGCCGTCGCTCTGCGCGATCAGGGCCCGGTTGGCGAGCAGGTCGACAACGCCGCGGAACGTTTCCGCGCTGCCGATGGGCCATTGAATCGGCACCGCCTTGACGCCGAGCACCTTGCGGAAGTCGGCTACCGCCGCATCGAAGTCGGCGAACTCGCGATCCATGCGCGATACGACGGCGATGGCCGGCAGGCCGAGTTCGCGCCCGCGGGCCCACAGCTTCTCCGCCTCGACGCGGAGCTCGCCCGCGGCAGGCGCCAGGACGAAGACCACCCCGGTACAGGCGCGCAGGCAGTTGAGGCTATCCATGACGAAGTTGGCGTAGCCGGGCATATCGAGCAGGGTGATCTCGTGGCCCTTCCAACCGAGGTGGTAGAACGCGGTGCTCAACGAGATCTTGCGGCGGATCTCCTCGGGTTCGAAATCGAAGTTCGAGGTCCCGTCGTCGGGCCGTCCGACGCGGTTCACGGCTCCCCCGGCAAACAACACCGCATCGGCGAGCGTGGTCTTGCCGACCCCGCCCTGCCCGACGATCCCGACACTGCGAATCCTGGTCACGTCACCAGCCATGTCTCCTCCGGCTCAATCATCGAGGTTGCGTTCGTAGATGAGACGCAAACCGTCGAGCGTGATGAACTCGTCGACTTCGTGAATGGTTTCGGACTCCGGTGCAAGCAGGGTGGCAAAGCCTCCGGTGGCAATGACCCGCGCCTGTACCTTGTTCTCTTTCTGGATGCGGTGCACCAACCCGTCGACGAGCGCCACGTACCCGTACACGAGCCCCGACTGGATGGCGTGCACGGTGTTGCGGCCGACGACGTGCTTCGGCTTTGCCAGCTCGACGGGATAAAGCTTGGCAGCGCGCTGGAACAGCGCTTCGCTGGCGATGCCGAGCCCGGGGGCGATCACGCCGCCCACGTACTCGCCCTTTTCCGATACGTAGTCGAAGGTCGTCGCGGTGCCGAAGTCGACGATGATCGTCGTGGTCTTCGTCCGCTCGTAGGCGGCAATGGCATTGACGATACGGTCCGCCCCGACCTCCTGCGGCTTGTCGTAAAGGATCGGCATGCCGGTGCGCACTCCCGGTCCGACGAACAGCGGCGCGGTGCCGAGATACGCCCGGCAGAAATCGTCGACGGTTCGCGCCATCGGGGGCACCACGCACGATACGGCGATGCCGCCGATGGTGCCGCGGACGTCGCGCAGCAACTCGCGCACCAGGACTCCGTATTCGTCGGTCGTCCGGTCACGGTCGGTCTGCAAGCGCCAGTGATCGCTCAGCCGGGCACCGTCGTACACCCCGAGAACCGTCTGCGTGTTGCCCACGTCAATGGCGAGAAAGAGTGGAGATCGCGTCGCGGTCATGCCCGTCATCCTCGCAAGTCGGCGTACCCGTCGACCACGGTAACGTCGCCGGCCAGCACGCACGTCTCCCGCCCCGCGGCGTCGACCAGCCGCAGGGCGCCGCTTTCGGTCAACCCGGCCACAACGCCCTCGACCGGCCGCGCCCCGTCGACGACGCGCACCGGCCGGCCGTGCAGACACGACAGGCTTTCCCAGGCCGGACGCAGGGCCGCGAAACCCATGGTCAGGTACGTTTCGTAACGGGCCTCGATCCGGGCCAGCAGCTCGGCGGCGAAAGCGGCGCGGTCGACGGCGCCGCCTGCAGCCGTACACAGACCCATGGCACGGTCGCGCAGCTCGGGAGGAAAGTCCGCGGCGACGCTGTTCAGGTTGACTCCGATGCCGGCGATCACGAAACGCACGTCGCCGCCGGCGGCTTCCATCTCGGTGAGTATGCCCGACACCTTGCGACCGCCGATGACGACGTCGTTCGGCCACTTGAGACCTGCCGCATCGGTCCAAACGCGCACCGTCTCCGCCGTCGCCAGGCCGACGATCAGCGCGAGCTGCGGCGCCTGCTGGGCGGGAATCGGGGGCCGCAGGACGATGGAGACATACAGGTTACGGTACGGCGGCGACACCCACGAACGGCCCAGCCGCCCGCGCCCGTGGGTCTGCCGTTCGGCAATGACCACGGTGCCCTCGGCAGCGCCGTCCACGGCCAGCTCGCGGGCACGGTCGTTGGTCGATCCGAGGGCTTCGGCGTAGTGTACGACGCCTCCGAATCGGCTTCCGGCCCGGCGACTGCGCAGGCCGTCAACGTCGAGCGGCACGTGGTGCACGGCGAGGACGGCGGCAGTCGAGGCGTCGTGCTGCATTCGCCTACCCGAGGGTCAACACCATGTGGATGTCGGCGGCGCGGACCGAATGGGTCAGCGCGCCGACCGAGACGAGATCGACGCCGGTGGCGGCGATGGCGGCAACCGTGTCCTCGTTCACGCCGCCGGACGCTTCGACGAGGGCGCGGCGATTGATGTACTGGACCGCTTCGGCAAGTTGCGGCACGGTCATGTTGTCGAGCAGGACCAGTTCGGCGCCGGCCTGCAAGGCCGCACCCACCTCGTCGAGATCGCGGCATTCCACTTCGACCCGCAGCCCGTGCGGAGCGCCGGCCCGCGCCGCGCGGACCGCCTGCGCCAGTCCGCCGGCGGCAGCGATGTG
This sequence comes from Candidatus Binatia bacterium, assembly GCA_023150935.1. Lineage (NCBI taxonomy): Bacteria > Candidatus Binatota > Binatia (SeqCode) > Binatia bacterium. Next base: position 82,041 of record JAKLJW010000003.1, read on the forward strand.
ATTGCCCTTGATGAGGATGCCGTCGGCGAGTCCGAAGCGGTGGTTCGACCCGCCGCCGGCGCGCACCGCATACTTCTGCAGAATGCGCAGGCCGGGGAGCGTCTTGCGCGTATCGACGATGCGGCAGCGGGTGCCGGCGACGAGGCCGACGAAGCGCGCCGTCATCGTCGCGATGCCCGAGAGGTGTTGCAGGAGATTGAGCGCGACCCGCTCGACCGCAAGCAGCGTGTGGGCGGGACCCGTGAGAGCGACGAGCGCGTCGCCGCTGCGCACCCGAGCGCCGTCGCCGACTCGTTCGTGCACCGCGACGCCGCCACCGGTAAGGTCGCAGAGCTTGCGCACCAGGGGCACGCCGGCGATGACCGCAGTGTCCTTGGCGGCGATCTGCGCCGCCGCCTGTGCGTCGGCAGGCACCGTGAGGCGCGTGGTCACGTCGCCCGCCCCGAGGTCCTCGGCGAGAGCCAGCCGCAGCAGCGCATCGACGCTGGGCAGGTCGGCAGGGGTCATGAGACGCCCGCTCCGAGGCTGGTCAGGTGCCGTCGGAGCATGCCTTCGCGTTCGCGCAGAGTGGCGGCACGCTGGCGCTCCTTTTCGACGACCTCAGCGGGGGCTCGTTCGATGAAGTCGGTACGGCCCAGTTTCGCGTCAACGCCCGAGAGTTCCTTGTCGACCTTGGCGAGGTCCTTCTCGAGCCGCTTGCGGACGCTGTCGGCGTCGACGACGCCGCGCAGGGGCACGAAGATATCGCCCAACCCGGGCACCAGGGCCGATGGTTCGCCAGACGGGCGTTCGCCGGCGGGCAGCATCTCGACGCGTCCGACCCGGGCGAGCATCTTGATGTACGGTTCGAGGCGCCCGACGTCCGTCTCGCGGCCGTCGGCGGCGATGCGCACGGCCAGTTCGGCCGTCGGCGGGATGCCAAGCTCGGCCCGGATGTTGCGCACGCTGCGAACCGTGCCGATCAGTTGCTCGATGGCCGCCTCGGCGGCGGCATCGCGCCGTTCCGCATCGGGCTTCGGGTACGGTGCGACCATGATACTGTCGGCACCACGCGCCAGCGGCAGAGCCTGCCAGATCTCCTCGGTCAAGAAGGGCATGAACGGGTGCAGCAGGCGCAGAGCCTGCTCGAGGGTGTGCACCAGCACCGCCTGCGTTGCCCCGCGGGCCGCCGCGTCGGCGCCGTTGAGAGCAAGCTTGCTGATTTCGACGTACCAGTCGCAGTACTCCCGCCACAGGAACTGATAGAGAGCCATGGCCGCATCGTTGAAACGGAAGGCCTCGAAGGCGGCGCGAACTTCGGCGGCCACGGTTTGCAGGCGCGACAGTATCCAGCGCTCCGGCAGTCCGATCTGCGCGTTCGGCAAGGTCGACAGCGGCGGCACTTCGTCGACCTGAGCGTTCATCAGCACGAAGCGGGCGGCGTTCCAGATCTTGTTGGCGAAGTGGCGGCCGAGGTCGGTCTTCTCGACGGCGTAACGCACGTCCTCGCCCGGCGGTGCCAACGATACGATGGTGAACCGCAGAGCGTCGGCTCCGTAGGTCGCAATGACGTCGAGTGGATCGGGCGAGTTGCCGAGCGACTTGGACATCTTGCGGCCCTGCACGTCGCGCACGAGACTGTTGAAGTAGACCTCGCCGAAGGGGCGTTCGCCCATGAACTCGTAGCCAGCCATGACCATGCGGGCGACCCAGAAGAAGATGATGTCCGCCGCGGTGACCAGCGTATCGGTCGGGTAGAACCGGGTCAGCGTCGGCGTCTGCTCGGGCCATCCCATGGTCGAGAACGGCCACAGCCAGGAGCTGAACCAGGTATCGAGGACGTCGGGGTCCTGGGCGATGCGGTCGCTGTTGCAGTGCCCGCATTGCGTCGGGTCGGTACGCGCTACTGTCTCTTTGCCGCAGGCGTCGCAGTACCACACGGGTATACGGTGGCCCCACCACAGTTGCCGGCTGATGCACCAGTCGCGGATGTTTTCGAGCCAGTGCAGGTAGACACCCACCCAGCGCTCGGGCGAGAGCCGCAGCCCACCGTTGCGTACCGCCGCAATCGCCGGTACGGCGAGCGGCTGCATGCGGACGAACCACTGCTGCGAGAGGTAAGGCTCGACCACCGTATTGCAGCGCTGGCAGCGCCGAATGGGGACGCGGTAGGGCTCGGTCTTTTCGAGGAGGCCGCGGGCTTCGAGGTCGGCGACGATCCGTTTCCGGGCCGCGAAGCGATCTAGGCCGGCATAGGCGCCGCCGTTGGCGTCGATCTTGCCGTCGGTGGTCATGATGACCAGCGGGTCCAGACCGTGACGCCGGCCCATTTCGAAATCGTTCGCGTCGTGGGCCGGGGTTACCTTTACGGCCCCGGTGCCGAAGGCCGGGTCGACGAGAGGGTCGGCGACGACGGGGATCGCGCGCTCCATCAAGGGGAGGACGACGTGGCGGCCGAGTAGCGCGCGGTAGCGGTCGTCGTCGGGATTGACGGCGACGCCGGTGTCGCCGAGCATCGTCTCCGGGCGCGTCGTTGCCACGACCACGCCGTCGCCTCGGCCGTCGGCGGCGGGATAGCGGATGTGCCAGAGACTGCCGGGCTCGCCGCCATCCGTGGTCTCCGCTTCCTCGTCGGAGAGGGCGGTGTGACAGCGGGGGCACCAGTGGATAATGCGCTGGCCGCGGTAAATGAGTCCGCGCTCGTAGAGGCGCACGAACACCTCGCGCACGGCCTGCGACAACCCCGGGTCCATGGTGAAGCGTTCGCGGCGCCAGTCGCACGAGGAGCCGAGTTTCTTGAGCTGGCGCAGGATGGTGCTGCCGTAACGTTCCTTCCACGCCCAGACGCGATGCTCGAACCCTTCGCGGCCGAGGTCGTGACGGCTCAGGCCTTCCGTCGCGAGTTGCTTCTCGACGACGTTTTGCGTGGCGATGCCCGCATGGTCGGTGCCCGGAAGCCAGAGCGTGACATGGCCGTCCATGCGTTTGAAGCGCACCAGGATGTCCTGAATCGTGTTGTTGAGGACGTGCCCCATGGTGAGCACACCGGTGATGTTCGGCGGCGGAATGACGATGCAGAAGCGAGGGCCGGGGCGGGTTTCGTCGGCCGAGAAGTAGCCCCGCGCCTCCCATACCGCGTACCACTTGTCTTCGACGAGGGCCGGATCGTAAGTCTTACTGAGCTCTGCCATAGGCGAAGCCCGCACGCAGCGGGCGTTCGACTTGGCTATCTAAAAGGACTGAGCTTCGCAACCGGCGCGCCGGTGCCCGCAATCCGGCGCTAAGTAGCGATGGGCACAATTACGGCGACGTATTCCGTACGACGCTTTCCGTTCGCCCCGAGTAGCCCCGTCTTCTCAGGGGCATATCGAGGGGTTAGCCTCGGGCAGTACAGGACGGCCACCCATGCGGTTTTCGCTGGCCCTTGCCCCGGCCTGCCGAGCATCCGTCAGGGGGGGCATACAGACGCCGGCCAGCGGCCGTCAGAGGCGCTGCAATTCGGGCCAGGCGAGCGCGTGGCCCAGCGCGCGCTTGATCTCGCGCTGGCGCCGTGGGGCGATGCCTCCCAATCGCGCGCCCAGGATGGCCTTCGCGACGACGTGGAGGTTATCGAGATTCGCAACCGACAACCGGTCGAGGCCCTCCTCCGGCCCGAGTGGGACCTCCTGCGCGATGTCGCGAATCGTCGTGGTCACCTCTGCGACGATGACTTTGTTCAGATAGGCGTAGGCTGGCGTGCGGGTCAGCAGCAGCACCGGGCGACGACCGATCGGCGCCGGGAGGTTCGCCCAGCGGATCTCGTACTGCCTCACCGGCTCTTCGCCTTTCTTCGGTAGGACGCCCCCGGCTCCCAGACGCGTGGATCCAGATAGGCATCGTCGGTGCCATCGGGCTGCCGCCGGTACGCCTCCGCGGTGCGCTGCTCTTCCAACTCGGAAAGCGCCCTCGCGATGGCGGCGCGAACGAACTCCGAGCGCCGTCGGGAGCGGGCCGGGGCGACGCGCTCCAATCGCACCGCCAACTCGTCGTCGATCTCGATCAGCATCTGCTTCATATAACTCAACATATAGAGACCTGTATGGAGATACAATCGGTAGTCTCTGCTCTTCTCGGCTTGGGCAGGCCGACCCACTGGAGCCCCTACTCATCGTCGTCGGGATGGCGCACTCGCCGGGGAAACCGCATTGGGCACCCACGAAAACCGCACATTGGAGAAAACCGCACATTGAAACCGCACATTGGACACCCACGGCTCCGGGGCGAGTGGGTATCTAGCCGCACCCCCTGTAGACCCCGTGCGCCTCAGCACCTGCAGGACACCCACAGCAGGACACCCACCTGCAGGACACCTGCAGGACACCCACAGCGCAATGCGCCTGCAGGAGATGTGCCTGCAGGACACCCACAGCGCGGGCGTTGCCGCCTCTTACACGGATCGTCCTGCCCCAGAAAACGCGTCGATAAGCCTCTGCAGGGTAAGATCCCGGGGAGTCAAATCCTGATCTTTCCGCATCTTGCAATGGTCCGACCCGCTACCACTGCCAGATCGGGTCCGGTGCAGGCTTTTCGCCGGGGTGACAAACGGTAGGCATCCGATATCCGCGATATCCGAGAGGAAGATATCCGAGACACCCGTGATTGCGCGATCACGGCGAGCCGCGGCCGGGGCCAGCGTGGGAAGGTATGAATCGCGGGTGTCTCGAAAAGAACGTCCTCCAGGCGGGCTCAATCACGCTTGCCGGCGCCTTGGAGAATCCGCCTGAGCGCGACCCTGAGCTCCGGGACTTTCTGTGTCGCCGCTTCCCAGACGAGGTCGTGGTCGACGCCGAAGTAGCCGTGAATCAACCGATCGCGCATGCCCGCCATCGCACGCCACTCGACCTGCGGATACCGGGCTCGGAACTCGTCCGGCAGTTTCTTGGTTGCCTCGCCAATGACTTCCAGGCTGCGCACAAACGCTCGGCGGAGCGTTTCATTCTTCAGGAAGTCGTCCTTGCTGATCGAGGCGGTCTGCTCGGTCAGGTAGTCGGCCTCCGCGAGGATGTGCCGCAGATACTCAAGCGGCTCGAACGACATCCGCAGCCTCGGCCAGGATGTGGGGTCCGATATAGGGGCTGAGGGCCTCCGTGGTCACGAGCTCCACACGCCGTCCCAGCAGGTGCTCGAGCAGGTCCGAAAGGGCGAGGAAACGATCGAAGCTCTTGCCGCCCGGCTCGAACTCGACCAGCAGGTCCACGTCGCTGTCGGCGTTCGCTTCTCCGCGCACCAGGGAGCCGAACAGCGCAATCCGCCGGACGCCCAGCCTGCGGATGTCGGGTTCCGCCTGCCTACAGCGCTCGATCACATCGTCCCGATTTGTGGCGGCGGTCTTCATCGGTGACATCCTATGGAAAAGCGGGGCGGGAGTGAAGCGGCGCGGGTGTCCGGCCGAAGTTTTCCAACGAGGGGACCCAGAGCGGACGTAGGTTCCCGGGGATTCGACTCGGGACGTTGGGCCGAGTGGGCCGAGTCGCCGCGGGGTCGGGCGTATCCGCATCGGGCTTCCGCGGCTTCGCAAAGTGGCCCCGGATCGGGTCCGGTGCAGGCTTTTCGCCGGGGTGACAAACGGTAGGCATCCGATATCCGCGATATCCGAGACACCCGTGATTGCGCGATCACGGCGAGCCGCGCCCGGGGCCAGCGTGGGAAGGTGGCCGCACATTGGACGCACATTGGACACCCACCGCTCCTGGCCGCACATTGGACGCACATTGGACACCCACCGCTCCGGGAACCGCACATTGGTGGAGGCACATTGGACACCCACCGCTCCGGGGCGAGTGGGTATCTCGCCGCACCCCCTGTAGACCCCGTGCGCCTGCAGGACACCCACAGCGCGGGCGTTGCCGCCTCTTACACGGATCGTCCTGCCCCAGAAAACGCGTCGCTAAGCCTCTGCAGGGTAGGATCCCGGGGAGTGAAATCCTGATCTTTCCGCATCTTGCAATGGTCCGACCCGCTACCAGCTCGGGAGGCTACGAACCCGGCCAGCCGAAGAGCTTGCGGTCACGAATCGTGGCGGCAGCCGGCGGCGGGACCAGCGACTCCCAGGTCCGATCGCCCGCCGCGATGCGCGCCGCCACCTCGTGCGGCGAAATGTGCAGGTAGTCTTCCTCGTAGCGCTCGATGGGTACGAGCAAGTCGCGCGCGCGCAGATAGGCAAACAGATGCGAGGTCGGCGGCGGCGGACTCCACGTATCGAGCGAGGTTATCGGTCCGCCCGACGTCTCGCGTGTCGGGTACACGTAGAAACGCAGGTCGCGCCCGAAGAGTCGGCCCATCGCCTCGACGATGCCGCCGTCGAGGTCGGCGTACAAATCGGGGTCGGCGAACTCGATGAGGCTCGGCATACCGAGCGCGATGGCAATGCGCTGTTGTGTCGCTCGCCGCAGGTACTCGGCCAATCGGAAGAACCGCCGGTAGTCCGATACCAGCACGGTCTTTCCGAGCGCCGCCAGCAGGTCTACGCGTGCCAGAAAGTCGGCGTGATCGATGCCCTTTCCCGCCGCCAACCCGCGCAGCGTCATCTCCATGAGCGTCACCGGCGCCTGGTCCGCAAGCGCCGGATCGGCCCGCATTTGCGCGTCCGCCTTTTCGACGATGTCGAGCGACAGCCGGGTGATCGGCCGGAAGCGGCCACGTTCGAGGACGACCGGTTTCTTGTAGAGGACCTCTCCGGGCTGCACGACTTCGCCTGCCGCCGTGAACATGGCGGCATCGGTGAGGTGGTGCTGCACCAGCAGCAGGCTGAGCAGGCGGTTGTCGACCGCGCCGAACGCCGGGCCGGTGCACTTGATCATGTCGATCTCGACCCGCTCGCGTCCGAGGTGGTCGAGCAGACCGATCAGCACCACGGGCGCGTCGTCATGGTGGTACAGCGCGCCGAACAGCAGGTTGACGCCGACGATTCCCAGTGCCTCCTGCTCGTGCACACGGTCGCGATCCTTGAGGATGACGTGGACGATGATCTCCGATGGCGGCCCTCCGGGCGCGGTCTCGAAGCGCACGCCCAACCAGCCGTGGCCGTCGTCGTGACGACTGTAACTTCGCGTTGCCACGGTGTCGGCGAAGGCAAAGAAGGTGCAGGAACCGCCGCGCTGAGTCCGCAGCCGGTCGCAGACAAGGTCGAATTCGGCGGCGAGCATGGCCTCGAGCCGTTCGCGACTGACGTAGCGATGGGTCTGCCCGTAGAAGGCGTCGCTGACTGCCATGTCGTAGGCCGAGATGCTCTTGGCGACCGTTCCGGCGGCACCGTCGACGCGGAAGAACCAGCGCGCCACTTCCTGCCCGGCGCCGATTTCGGCGAACGTGCCGTAAGGGCGCTGGTCGAGGTTGATGCGCCGGACCTTCTCGTGGGTGCTGAGCACGGCGGTAACGCCTCTCCTGTGGCTCGGGGTACCGTAATCCGCGCGCACGCCGCGCTGTCGACGGATCGCCGCGGCGGCGACACTCAACGCGCGCGACGCACCGCTCCGTTGCCGCGTCTTGCCGACTCGACCCTGGGCGGCAAAGCCCGGCCGCGTTTCGCCGGCTTGCGACGCGGCGAAGCGTCGGCCTCTTCGCCGTTGCCGTCCGCACGGACCTCGAGCGGCCCCGCGCCCGCAGCTTCCTCGAGACGCCCGAACTCCGTCTCGATCGCCGCCACCACCTCGTGCAAGTCGGGCATCGCGTCCCAGTCGGAGTTGAAGCCCCAGAACAGCGAGCTGTTGTAGCTAAACAGGGCGATGCCGAGCGCCTGGTCGTTGCTCAGGGGAACCAGCGGAAAGATCGAGTGCATCGGCGCCCCGAGGAAATAGATCGGGATCTGCGGCCCCGGCACGTTGGTGACGACGACGTTGTACGGCCGCGTCCGGGTCGAAAACCGGCTGAACGCCGTGAACAGCGTCGTCAGGGTAAGGTCACTGAGTTCCTCGAGGGTCTTGATACCGGTCGGCTGGCGCGACTTCTTCAGGTCGCGGGTGGTCTCGATCACGCGCGCCAGACGGGCGCGGGGGTCGCGCTCGTTGACGGGCAGCGATGCGACCATCATCGTGATGCGGTTGCCGAGACGGTCGCGCTCGCCTTCCGAGCGGAAGTTGACCGGAATCATGGCCCGGAAGTCGAGGTCGTCGACCCGTAGCCCGCGGGCGCGCAGGAAGCGCCTGAGAGCGCCGCCGACGATCGCCAGCACAACGTCGTTGACGGTTCCGCCGAGCCGGTTCTTCACCGCTTTCACGGCGTTCAGGTCCATGGTCAACCAGTCGAAGCGGCGGTGCGGACCGATATCGGTGTTCAGCGGGGTCGGCGACGCCGGACGCAAGCCGGGGGCGAGCGCCTCGCCCAGACCGAGAACGGCGTTGCGCAGCTTTTCGATGGAGCCCAAAGGGTCGCGCACGCCCGCGCCGGCCGCGCCAAGAGCTGCCAGTGGCTCGGTGACGCGCCGCGCCAGCTCGCCGCGAACCAGGTCACCGGCACTCGGGACGGGACGGGGAAGCCAGCGGTGCCGTTCCTCAGCCTCCCGCCGCTGCTCGGGCGCCGGGCGCATGAGCGTTCCCAACAGCTCCACGCTGCCGATGCCGTCGGTCAGGCAATGGTGCGCCTTGTTGATCATCGCCAGCTTGCCGCCTTCCACCCCTTCGACGACCCACAGCTCCCACAGCGGCTTCCCGCGATCGAGCTTCTGCGACATGATCCGGCCGGCGAGCCGCTTCAGCAGGCGCTCGTCTCCCGGATACGGCAGGCCCACGTGCCGCACGTGGTAGTTCAGGTTGAAGCGCTGATCGTCGACCCAGATGCGATTGCCGAACACCGGAACCGTGTCGAGGCGCTGGCGGTAGCGCGGGATGCGGTGGATGCTGGCCTCGATGAACCCGCGAATCTCTTCAATGTCGACCGTACCGTCGGCTTTCAGCAGCGGACCCGCATCGAGGAGCGACACCGCTCCAACGTGCATGTGCGCATTGTCGTCTTCGACATCGAGGAACGCGGTGTCGAGCGCGCTCAGGCGCTCGTAGTGGGCGTACGGCATGAACGTGGCCTCCCGGCAGGCGGATTATCTCGCCGCCCGGTGGGCAGTTCAACCCGTCGCCCCGCAACTTCAGCGGTTTACCGGAGCTAACCGATTAGCGACCACACGGACCACGCGATCGCCGCCCACAGCGCCCCACCGAGGACTACCGCCGCGACGAGGCCCGCGAGCGGCAGCCTCAGTGTCTCCCGATCCGCCTCCACTGCCATCTCCGCCATCTGTACCGCCCGCTCCATCATGCACCTCCATCCCCAGGCGAAGGGCCCTTTGTATACTAAGAGCGAGCAAGTGTCGTGCCGTGTGGCATGCAGTTACGGAGACATTCTTCTCCCCTCGTACACCTTGACCCTGGCCGCATGTTTTGAGGCAGGGTGTCCTTATATGACGGGCGGGAATTCCGCAGCAGTGCGTCGCTTCACGCGCTCGGAACCGCCTGCGGTCGGTCCCTTGAATCCACGCCACGGCTCCATCTTACGCCGCACTCGCCCCCTCTGCCCCGACCCCGGCCTCGCCTCACCCCGTGTCGTTCGGCGCTGCCGTTTGCTCCCCCCACTCCCAGACGCCACAGAATCCCCATAGCCTGTGGGGAACACCGTCAGCAGCCAGCGGTTCAGTTCAACGGGCAGGCCCGCCGAAGCCCTGGCGAAGGCGGGGCCTTTCCGCCACCCGGCTGCCGGCGCTGTGCTGGCTCGCGTGGCGACGCGTCGAGCCGGATGGCGGACGAGCCCTCACTCGTTCGGCATGCCCGGGGCGACGTGCTACGGTGAGCCAGGTGACAGACGACCATGCCGATCCTGGCGATGTTCTACGGGATCGTGGTGCGGATGTACTTCTTCGACGACAAGCAGCACCACGTTCCGCACGTGCACGCGGAATGCTCCGGAGATGAGGCGGTGTTCTCGATTCTCACCGGAGACGTTCTGGCTGGCAAGCTCCCTGCCGGGAAGACGCGGCTCGTGCAGGCCTGGATCGAGATACACAGCGACGAGCTGCTGGCCGATTGGCAGCTCGCCGTCAACGGCGAGGAGCTCTTCAGGATCGACCCGCTGACCTAGGAGGATCGATGAACCCACACGTGAAGTCCGTACGCGCGCTGGACGACTACGAGTTGGAGGTGTCGTTTGAAAACGGCGAATCGCGGCGCTTCGACGTGAAGCCGTATCTCGATCGCGGCATCTTCGTGCGCCTCCGCGACCGCGATGCATTTCGCGCCGTACGAGCTGTCGCGGGCTCGGTGGAGTGGGCGAACGGGTTGGACCTCAGTTACGACACCCTCTATGTCGAGGGGCAGCCGATCGTAGCCACGACCCGTCGGGTCGAACAGGGCAATCCGGCGGACGCGCGATGAAGCCGTGCGCCGCTGATTGCCGGCGTTCGGCTTTCACGACGTGGGAGGAGGCTGAGACCTCGCGCCCGGCCGCGCAGCCTAGTCGGCGTACGCTCCGGTCCAGGCGATTCGGAGGACGAAAATGCGGCCTGATGAAATCGAGAATGCCGCTTTGACACTTGCGCAGCAGGCACGCTTACGACTGGCGCACGCTCTCGTGCCCAGCCTCGTGTCGGGCGAGATACGGAGATCGACGGCGGAAAGGTGCGCGGCTGACCGGCACGATGTCCGTCTTCGTTTCATCGAAACGTTTCAAGCTGCGATCCTGCAAATTCGAGAGTTCCCGGAGGGCGAACAGTACGCCGTCGCCTGAGCGCCAGGGGCGTTGGACTTGCCCCCCGGGGGCGGGGTCGGAATCGGGATCGGAATCGGTCCGCGGCGAAATTCGATCCCGATGTCGATAGCGATTCCGATGCCGACCGGGTAACGACCCGCCGCTGACGTCCCGAAGAAGACTTGGGCTGAGCCTCTTCGAGGTTCGGCACGAACGGGGAAAGGCCGGTGCGGGCGGAAGGACAGACCGCTCGCCTTGCGTCCGCGTGTTCGTGGTGAAATTCTGTTTCGATTGAGGCTGAATGGCCGTACGAAACAGGGTCGGCGACGCGGTCGGCAGCGCCGGATCGTTGCCGCCGAAGGGCCGAGGGCGCGGAACGATGCAGAAGTTCGAACCGGGTTGGGGCGAGTCCAGTGCGCGGTGGTCGAGGGCGGCCGGGCACCGCCGGCCGCACTGACCGGGGAGTGCCCGCCAATGCCACACCAGACCCGCCCGCACGTCCGGCTCCTGTTTCGTCCGGAGTACGTGTACGACGTCCTCGAAGCCGGGGCCCGGCACACCTTCGATACCGAGAAGCCCAGGCGCATTCATCGCGCCCTGATCGACGACCGGCTGGCACAGCAAGCCGATTTCGTCGCCCCCGACCGCGTCTCCGGTAACGAGCTCTTGAGCGTGCACAGCCCGGACTACCTCGAACAGATCGCCCGTCCGGAAACGCTGGCCCGTCTGCTCTTCCTCGACCCCGCGCATCCCTGGGACGCGCGCCTTGCCGATCCGTTCTTGTTTGCCACCGGGGGCACTGTCCGCGGCGCCCGCCTCGCGGTCGCGGAGCGCGCCCTCGCGGTCAACCTCGGCGGCGGCTACCACCACGCCCAGGCCGACAAAGCCGAGGGTTTCTGCGCCATCGCCGACGTCGCCATTGCCATCCGCCTGCTGCAGCGCGCCCGTCTTGTACACCGCGTGCTGATCGTCGATCTCGACTACCATCACGGCAACGGCAACGCCGTGATCTTCGCCAACGACGAATCGGTATTCACGTTCTCCATCCACGCCGGCAACTGGTGCTGGATCGCCAAGCGCAACAACCTTGACATCGAATTACCCTCGGGTACCGGCGACGACGCGTACCTCGGCACGCTGGCCGAGCACCTGCCGGGGATCGTGCGCGACTTCTCGCCCGATTTCGCGGTGTACGTGGCCGGCAGCGATCCGTTCGAGGGCGACCTGCTCGGCGACTTCAAGGTCACCGAAGCGGGCATGCTCGCGCGCGACCGTTTCGTTACCCAGGCAGTCTGGGGCCGCGGCATTCCGATGCTCGTGGTAACGGCCGGCGGCTACGGCCCGCAGAGCTGGCGCATCCACTTCAACTACTTCCGCTGGCTGCTGGCCGCCGACGCGCCGTGGGAGTGAGCATGGGCGGCGTCCTCGGCACCTACGATGGCCCCGGCGTTCGGCATCTTCTGGAGGAAGCGGGGGTATTGGACATCCTGGCGCGCAAGGGTTTTACGAGCTGTGCGGTGGAAGTCGAGACCGCGGGCCGCGCCCTGCCGCACGCGCTCCTTTACGGCTGCAAGTGTGGCGTTCGGTACCTGCTGTTGGACGCCTGCGTGGGAGAGGCCGTGGTGCGCCCGGAGTTCTTCGCCGCCCGGGGATATGCGCTGGAGCGCGCGCTCGACTTTGCCGTCGTGCACTGGGTGCGCGAGCAGGACCCGACCGCACGCTTCTCGGCCGCTCGGCCGCCCCTGCCTTTGCAGCGCCATCCGGGACTCGGTGTGCTACGGCACGCCTTCCGCGTTGTCGTTCGTATGGCCGGGGAGCTGCAAATGGACGGTGTTGCCAACGTCCCGAAGTTCTTCCACGACGCGGTCATTTTCTTTCGGTCGCGGTTGTTCCTGTTTCTAGATGGCAAGGAGCAGGGCCGCTTCGAGGCCCTGCTCCGCGATCTCGCGGCGCTGCCGCTCGGCGACGCCTCGCTCGCGCTCGTCGGCGGCGGGGTACGCGACGCGCACGGTGCGGTGGCACAGTGGGAGCCCGGCTACCTCGTGTTCCCGATCGCGCCGGAAATCGTCGCCTACTTCCACTCGACGAGCTATGCCGACCAGGTAGCGGCGTCCTACGCCGCACATCGCTTTACGTGGGACCCCGACGCCCTTGCCGCCACGCGCGCCAGCATCGCCACCCCGGCGTGAGACGGTCTGCCGAGTTCCCGCAACGGGCAACGCGACAAGGAGCCTGGCCGCCGACGAGTGGCGCCGGCGCTCCCCGGTTTCCGCGGCCGCCGTCCGAGCCGCCGCTCGAGCGAGCGTCAGGCCGAGGTCGTAACGCGCTTACGCCGCGGCAGGACACGTGGGGTCGCAGCACGCACGTGCACCGGCACGAGGCGCACGCGCGGCGGCCACTCGTACGGTCCCCGTGGACACGCCAAACCGATCTGCCGGAGCACGTTCCAGAGGTAATAGAGCTGCGGGTAGATGAGCGGTTTGCCGCTGGTCAGCAATGCGGCCGCCACCTGCCGTTCCGGATCCGCCCAGGCCACGATGTTGGTAAAGCCGAGGTGGCCGAAGGCGTGGTCGGTGTCCGGTCCGTACATGCTGAGCAGCCGTCCGCCGCCGAGCATGAACCCCATGCCGTAGCGCACGGGCACCCCCAGGGTCAGGTCGACCTCGAGATACGACTGCTCAAGGGTTGCCCGCCGCACGGTGCGCGGTTGAAAAACCCGCACGCCGTCCAATTCGCCGCCGTTCAGCAGTAGCTGATAGAACTGGCACAGCTCGTCGGCGGTGGTCACGACGTTGCCCGCCGGGATGATGCCGGTAAGGAACCGCGGGTCGTTAGACAGCTCCGTGCAGGTTTGGAAATCGACGCCGAGCGCGCGACGCAGCAAACCCGACAGGGGCGGCAGGGGCGGCGGACCGGTGAAGTAGTTGGTCGCGACGCGCCGCAAGTCGCGCGCCGCGGCGCCGTAACTGAAGCAACGCCAGCCGAGCGGTTCGACGACCGCTTCGTGCAGCAACCGCCGGATGTCGGCTCCGGTGACCCGGCGCACCACCTCGCCGAGGACGAAACCGCCGGAGATGGCGTGGTACGCCAGTCGTGCCCCGGGTCGGGAACTCGGCCGCGCCGCACAGAGGACCTTGACGATGCGCTCGGGCTGGTCGAGCGCATCGAGTTCCATGATCTCCGGGGGCAGGTCGGGAATCCCGGCCCGGTGCGTCAGCACGTGCCGGATGGTGATCGTGTGTTTGCCGTGGGCGCGGAATTCCGGGATGTACTCGCACACCGGATCGTCGAGCCGGATGAGGTTGCGCTCGTCGAGGAGGTGGATGAGCATCGCGGTAATCGACTTGGAGGTCGAGAAGATGGTGAACGGCGTGTCGGGTCGGGCCAGCACCTGACGCGCGTCGGGGGGATCGCCGGGTCCGTTGCCCGCGGCGTGACCGATCGCCCGATCGAGCAGCACTTCGCCCCGCCGCCGCACGCAGAGGGCGATGGCCGGGTGAATACCGGTCTGATAGAGCGACTCGACGGCGTTCCAGATCCTCGCCACTGCCGACGGCCTGACTCCGACACTGCGCGGGTCGACCTCGCGGTCGGCCCGTGCGGTGGTGACAGCAGCGAGATCGGCGGCCACCCGGCACCGCGTCATCAGGGTGAAAGGCATGGCGGGGACGCTACCGCAGGCTGGCGAAAAAGGCACGTGTCGGGGGCATCAACCGGGCAGACCGGCCCACACCCGCTCGGCGGCATCCTCGCCGCCGCGAATGCAGTCGGGGATGCCGACGCCGCGATAGGCATTGCCGGCGAGCGCCAGACCCGCGTGCGGCGCGAGTCGTGCGTCGATACGCTGCAGGCGTTCGAGATGGCCGACGTGATACTGCGGCATTGCCTGCGGATGCCGGTGAATGCGCGTCAGCAGCGGCTCGCTGGCGATCCCGAGCAGGGCTTCGAGCTCGCGCCGAATACTTGCCGCCATCGCCCCATCGTCCTGGTGAAATAGCGACTCCTGCAACGCGCCGCCGACGAACGCCCGCAGCAAGACATGGCCGTCCGGCGCCCGCCCCGGATACTTGACGCTGCTGTATGTACACGCCACCAGCGCGCGCGCCTCGGTCAGCGGCACCACGAAGCCGAAGCCGTCGAGCGGGTTGGGAATTTGCTCGCGGCGGTAGGCCAGACTTACGGTCGCCGACGACGCGTACGGAATGCCGCGCAACTCCTCGGCCAGCGCGGGGGCGAAGTCGGCCAGCGCCCGCGCCGTGCCGTGGGCCGGCGTGGCCATGACGACAGCGTCGGCTTCCAGCGTCGAGCCGTCGGCCAGGACGAGTCGCCAGGGCGAGCCCGGCACCACGGCCCTGATGGGCGTACGCAGCCGCACGCCCTGCGGCGGCAGCTTTGCCGCCAGGGCGTCCACCAGCACCTGCATACCGTCGTCTATACTCACAAACAGACTCCAGCGCGCCCCGCTGTTTCCGCGGCTCGCCGGCGCGCGACGCGCCTGCGACCACATCGCCCAGATCAGACTGCGCCGGGTGCGCTCCATCTCCAGGAAGCGCGGCATCGTGGCCGCCAGACTGAGCCGGTCGGGATCGGCCGTGTAGATGCCGCCGACCAGCGGCTGGGCGACCCGATCGAGAGCCTCTCGACCGAGCCGCCGCGTAACGAACGATCCGAGGCTCTCGTCTCCGGCCGCCGGCCGGCGCGGCAACAGCAGGTCGAGGGCCATCCGCAACTTGCCCGGCCAGGTGAACAGCCCCGACCTCACCAGCGGCCAGAACTGCGTCGGTGCGAGCAGCAGGAAGCCGTCGGGTAACGGGTGCAGACGACCGTCGTGAACCACGAAGGTTCGCCGCGACTCGTCGTTGGTGCGCACGAGCCGCGGCCCTAGGCCGATGCGCTCGCACAGACGCAACGCCCAGGGCTTCTCGGAGATGAACGAATCCGGTCCGGCTTCGATGACGAAGCCGTCGACGCATTCGGTGTCGATCGATCCGCCCAACCGGGGCTGAGCTTCGAGCAACGTGAGGGCGATCGGTTGCCGTCGCTCGCGGCTGATCTCCACGCAACGATGCGCCGCAGCCAGGCCGGCAACACCGCCGCCGATGACCGCGATACGCGGCACGCGAGGGACGCTCATGTCTCCGACCCCGGCGCGGTAGAGGCATCCGCAGCGGCGGTTGTGCGGCGGACCAGATCGACCAGCATGCGCACGAAGGCCGGGTGCGCGTTCACCGCCGGTACGCGGTGGAAGCCGACTGCCGCCGCTGCGGCCGCCTGCCGGGCCTCGATGTCGAGGTCGTACAGCACCTCGACGTGATCGCAAACGAAACCGATCGGCACCACGACGACGTCACGCACCCCGGCGCTGGCCTGCGCGCGTACGACCCCGAGGATGTCCGGCTCCAACCACGGATCGCGCGGATTGCCGCTGCGGCTCTGATACGCGAGTGACCAACGGCTCACGCCCGCATGCCGGGCGACGAGCGCGGCGGTTTCCTCGAACTGCGCCGCGTACGGCGCCGATGCCGCCATCGACACGGGAATGCTGTGCGCCGTGAAGACGACTGCCGCGGCCGCCACGCGGGCCGCGGGTACAGCCTCCAGCGTCCGGGAAAGGTTGTCCGCCATGGCTTCGACGAACAACGGATGTGTGTTCCAGCCGGCGGCATAATCGAGTTGCGGCGCGGCATCGCCGACCTCGTGGCGCGCGGCCGCGGCGTCGCGCATGTAACGCGCCCAACTCGCGTCGCACTGCAACGGCGAGAGGATTATCCCGACGGCGCGCCGGATGCCGTCGCCGGCCATCCGAGCCAGAGTTTCCCGGAGATACGGATTCCAGTTGCGCATGCCGACGTAAACGGGAAGGGCCAGCCCATCGGTGCGCAGTGCGGCGGCCAGGGCGTCTGCCTGCCGGAAGGTGAGGTCGTTCAACGGCGAGCGGCCACCGATGAGCGCATAGTGCCCGACGACCGACTCGAGACGCTCCGGAGGTACAGGCCGCCCCCCGAGCACGTTCGCGATGAACGGCCGCACGTCATCCATGCACGTCGGTCCGCCAAAGGCGATGAGCAGGACGGCATCGAAAGCGGCGGCGGGAGGCTGGCGGTTCATGCGGACAGGGCGGCGGATTCCGGGGGCTCACGTCCGGGGTCCGAGGCGCGAGGGCCGCCGCCGCGAAAGACGACGGCCGATCGACGCGCGGCGACTCACGAACCCGCGGCTCCCTTCTTTCCGCTCATTTCGTGGACCATATCGACCAGTGCAATGACCTGGTCGACCGGGGTACCGGGGAGGATACCGTGACCGAGGTTGAAGATGTGGCCGTGGCGGCCGCGAGCCCGCTCGAGTACGCGGACAGCACGGTCGCGCAGCTCGTGGAGCGGAGCGAACAGGGCGAGCGGATCGAGATTGCCCTGAACGGCCACATCGGTACCGAGGCGATCCCAGGCGCTGGCGAGATCGACCCGCCAGTCGACGCCGATGACATCGCCGCCGGCGCGGCGCATCAACTCCAGTAGGCCAGAGGTGCCGGTACCGAAGTGGATCGCGGGTACGCCCGGGGTTAGAGCGCCGAACAGTCGCTGCATGTGCGGCAGCACGTAACGTTCGTAGTCGTCGGGAGCCAGGCAGCCGACCCAACTGTCGAAGAGCTGCACCGCCTCGGCACCGGCCGCGATCTGCGCATTGAGGTAACCGGCCACGGCGCCGACGAGACGGCGCATCAGCGTGTGCCACGACTCGGGCGCCCCGTACATGAGGGTCTTGGTGTGAACGTAGTTGCGCGAACCGCCGCCCTCGATGACGTAAGACGCCAACGTGAACGGGGCGCCCGCGAAGCCGATCAGCGGCACCTTCAGGGCGGCCCGAGCGGCGCGGACCGCGTCGTAGACGAAAGGGACCGCGGCGGCGGCGTCCACCGCCGGCAAACGGTCGATGTCCGCGGGCGTGCGCACGGGGTTGTGCAGCACCGGCCCATCGTTTTTCGAGTACTCGAGGCCGACGCCGAAAGGCTCGAGGATGAGCAGGATGTCGGCAAAGACGATCGCCGCGTCCACCCCGAGCCGTTCTGCCGCCGTGACCGTCACCTCGGCGGCGGCAGCCGGATCCTTGCAGAGATCGAGAAAGCCGAAGCGCGAACGCACGGCGCGGTACTCGGGC
The DNA here is from genome assembly GCA_023150935.1 of Candidatus Binatia bacterium. Classification (NCBI taxonomy): domain Bacteria; phylum Candidatus Binatota; class Binatia (SeqCode); species Binatia bacterium. Next base: position 99,882 of record JAKLJW010000003.1, read on the forward strand.
ATGTACCGGCCCGCCTGGCGCATCAACCAGATCGGCGTAAACGGTGTCGGTTCGCGCCGGCAGGCGCGGAGGAACGGCGCGTCGCTCAAGATACTCCTAGCTACGTTGGCGCCCAGGACGGGTCAAGGTACCGCGCGGTCATTCGGTCACGGTTGCCATGACCGCGCCGGTCGGCGCGTCGATGAAGTCGATGCGGGCACTGGCGGTCACGCCGTGCGCGGCCTTCTTCTCGCGCAATCGGCCTTGCATGCGCTCGACGAACGTCGTGTGCATCGCCTCGCCCATCCGGTCCATCGGGAAGTTGGCGACCAGTACCCGGACCGTCAGCGGATCCGGCCATTCTATGCTCTGCACCTTCGGTCCGAGCACGGGGTTCTCGCGGAAGAGCCGCTCCGTGTCGGCCTGGAAGCTCAGGGGCCCCGCGGCGGTCGGCGCGGCGGGCGCCCCCGCCGCCGTTGGCGGCGCCGCCTTCAGCCGGGCAATCGCCTCGGTCACCTGCTGACGGGTGCTTTCGTCGGGGGCCAGGGCCTGCGCCCGCTCGAGGGCGGCGACGACTCGCAACGGTTCGCCGGCGGCCCGGTAGGCAAGGGCAAGATTGAACTGCGCCTGGAAGAAACCGGGGTGCGCTTTGAGCACGGCCTCGTAAGTGTCGATGGCTTCCCGGGTTCGCCCGGCGGTGAGATACATCGTCCCGAGATCGGTGCGCACGTCGCGGTCGTCGGGCCGCGCTGCGAGCACGCGTTCGTAGTAGCCGATCGCCGCTTCCGGTTGCTGCCGATCGAAGGCGACATTCCCAAGGCCGCGCAGGGCGTCGAGATCGTCGGGCTGGTGCGCCAGTACGTGTTTATATGTTGTCTCGGCGGCGCCCAGGTAGGTGGGATCGACGAGCCCGGCGCGGTACTGCACTTCGCCAAGCTGCTTCCACAGGGCGACGTCCGCAGGGGCGGCGGCAGCCCGCTCCGACAGACCGCGAATCGCGTCGCGGACGTCGTCCGGGATCTGCAACGGCGGGTGTCCGCTCGGCAGTTGCTGTTCGCCGGCCGCAGTATCGGACGTGCCGGCCAGCGGTCCGCCACGGCCGGGCAAGCGCGGCTGCGGCCGCGGCGACATGCGGCCCGCGACCACGGCGCCACCACCCACCAGCAGCACGACGAGCGTGACCGTGAGCGGTGCGGTGCGTGCCGAGGGCCAGCGCCGGCGGAAACCGCGTTGCACCGCACCGTCGGCCGCCTGCCCGCAGGCAACGCAGAAACGCGCCCCGATGACCAACGCTTTCCCGCAGTGAGTACAGAACCGCTTCGCCATGCCTGCTCACAAAGTCGTCGCGCGGAGGACCTTATTCGTCGTCAGGGAGAGCTTCGCTCGTCGTACGAGGTTCGTCGTTCGTCATCGTCCGGCGGCCAGGCTGCGTAACGGCTGCACACCGTAACAACCCGCCCTCCCCCCGCCAAGCCCCCACGGTCCCAAGGCCCCCAATTCCTCGACTCCTCTTCCGGAAATTGGGGGGGGGCGGGAACCGGGGACGGGCAAGCGCAATGGCGGGCAACCATCGGGGTCGGCGTCGGTATCGGCATCGGTATCGGTCCGATTCCCTCGACCCCGATAGCGATTCCGACCCCGACCCCACAGAGGGGACCGCGTCTTCATCGTCTCGAGATGACCGCCAGGTCGTGTGCACGCTCGCCTCTCCACCGCCGCGAGGTACTCCGTGCGGCTCGAATTTTGTCGCCCGCTTCTCGTCTGCGACTATGGTTGCTGTGCTTTGTCGCTTGATCGGCTATAGACGGTCGGGGCGTCTGCGGACGCGTCTGACGAAGGAGGATTCGTGATGCGTACGTTGGCCGTTGCCGGAACCGGGGTACTCCTGGCCGCTGTCCTCTTCGCGTCCTGTACGTGCCGAAATCAAAACCCGCCGCCACCCACGACCGCACCGGCCGGCGTGCCGGAGCGCAAGAGCGGATTTCAGGCGGGAGGCGCCAGCGCGAGCGCCACGGCGACGGTTGCCGGACGAACGGCGGCCACGCCGACTGCGCCGGCGGCGGCGGTCGCCAAGACGCCCACGGCGGAGCCCGTGGCGCTGCCTTCGAACTTCCCGTCCGATGTACCCGTGTTCAAGGATGCGCAGGTAACCCAGGTTCAAAGCCTCGCCAACGACGCCAACAACGTCCTGTTCAGCACCACCGGCAAGGTCGATGAAGTCTTCGCGTTCTACCAGGACAAGATGGCGCAGTCGGGCTTCAAGGTGACGCAGCAGATCTCGCGTCCGAATTATGGCTTTGCGACCTACAAGAAGGGATCGCTGATCGCCAATGTGACGATCGCCGAAGACGCCCGTAACCCCGGCCAGCAGATCATTGCGATCATGTACGAGGAGGAAAAGCCGGTAGAGTGGGGCGACGAGGGCGAGGACTGACGCCGGGCGGCGCCGAGAGGCGCCGCGCGTCGGCTTCGCCCGCGCCTGCGCCGCCGCCGGCCTGCAAGTCGAAGCCCAAGAGATGCGCGAACCCGACGACGAGGGGCGCAACGTCCCGGTGCGGGTACACGTGGTGCGGCGCCGGTCCGACCCCCTTGCAATAGCGTGTACACGCGCATACTGAACGTTCAGTATGCAGGTTCCGGCTCGGCCCGGACGTGCCGTCGATGCACGCCGGGACCTTATGGACGTCGCTATCGATTGTTTCGCCCGCTACGGGTATCAGCCGACGTCGATTGCGCGGATCGCTCGCGCCGCCGGGGTCACCAAAGGCGCTCTGTACTACCATTTCACCGACAAGGAAGAGCTGCTGTTCGAGGCCGTCCTGAACCGCATCGGCCAATTCGAGCACCGCGTCAGCGCCGATCTCACTCCCGTCACCGACCCGGTCGCCGCGCTCCGCCAGTTGGCGCGCATCTGCGTCGACCACGCCACCAAGTCCAACCACCGCCGCCTCATCGTCACCGTCATGGTGGAGGCGTTCGACACCAACCCGCGCCTGGCCGCCGAGTTTCAGGCAATGATGCACCGCTTCCGCAAGTTCGTGAGCGGCATCATCGAGTTCGGGCAGGAACGCGGGACCTTCGGTCCGCGGGTCGACCCCGTTACGGCCGCCGCCGTCTGGACGGGGGCCGTCATGGGGGCCGAGATCCAGTTCTACCAGGACGGGGCGGCCTTCGATCTCGCCGCCACCGTCGACGCTTTTGTCGAGCAGTACATCGCCTGGCTGACGGGTGCGCCGCCGCGCGGCGCCACCCGGGCACCCTCCGGAGGAGCGCGCCGCCGGGTCACAGCAAGGAGGAAGTAATGGTCAGTTTCCAACCCAGCGAAGAGCAGCAACTCATTCGCGACACCATCGCCAGTTTCGCGCACGAGCAGATCCGTCCGCACGCCCGCGACGCCGACGAAAATGGCGCCGTGCCTGCCGCTATCGTGCAACAGGGCTGGGAACTCGGCCTCGTCCAGAGCTCCATTCCCGAGGCTCACGGCGGCCACGGCGACACTCGATCCGCGGTCACCGGCGCGCTCATCGCCGAAGAGCTGGCCTGGGGAGACCTCGCCGTCGCCATGCACCTGCTGACCCCGCGGCTGGCGGTGTGGCCCGTGCTCATGCTGGGTTCGGCGGAGCAACAAACAAGCGTTCTCGGTGCGTACACCGGCAACAGCTTCCGCACCGGCACGGCCGCGGTCATGGAGCCGCGCTTCGACTTCGACGCCACCGAGCCGGCCACCACCGCCCACCGGAGCAATGGCGGCTACGTTCTCGACGGAACCAAGTGTTACGTGCCGCTGGCCGATCAGGCCGATCGTATCGTCGTCACTGCCCGGACCGACGGCGGCGGCGTGGGCGCGTTCATCGTCGACCGCGACACGCCGGGCCTGACCATCGGAGAGCGCGAGCAGCACATGGGCATCAAGGCCCTGGCGACGTACACACTCACGCTCGAGAGCTGCCGCGTACCGGCGGCTCATCGCCTCGGCGGCGACGATGCCAACGTCCTCGCGCTGGCCAATCACTGGCGCGTCGGCCTCGCGGCCATGGCCGTGGGCGTCGCCCGGGCGGCATTCGAATACGCCCGCGACTACGCCAGGGAGCGGCACGCCTTCGGCATGGCCATTGCCCGCAAGCAGGCGATCGCCTTCATGCTGGCCGAGATGGCCATCGAAATCGACGCCGCCCGGCTGCTCGCCTGGGAGGCCGCCTGGCGCATCGACCGCGGCCTCGATGCCACCCGCGAGGCCTATCTGGCCAAGAACTACGCCGCCAACGTTGCGTTGAAGGTTACCGATAACGCCGTGCAGATCCTCGGCGGCCACGGCTACATCCGCGAACATCCCGTGGAGATGTGGCTCCGCAACGGCCGCGGCTTCGTCACGTTCGAAGGTCTCGTAATGCTCTGAGGCGTCCGGGCGCCCGTAGGAAGGAGATTCGCAATGATCGATTTCGAGCTTTCGCCGGAAATCAAGAACAACCGCGACATGGTGCACATGGTGGCCGAGCAGTACATGCGGCCGTTGTCGCACCAGTTCGACGAAAACGAGCACGAAAAGCCGTGGGACTTCCTCAACATGATGTGGGAGGCCTCGCGCAACAGCCCGGTCTCCATCGGCGGCGACGGCAAGAAGAAGAAAGCCGATCAGGAACCGAGTGCGGCGCCGCAGCGCGGCCTGCTGGCGGCGGTTGCCATCGAGGAGCTTTCGTGGGGCGATGCCGGCCTCTACCTGTCGATCCCCAATCCGGGGCTCGGCGGCGCCGCTGTCGCCGCCGCCGGCACTCCCGAGCAGCGCCAGCGCTTTCTCGACCGCTTCAAGAGCGGCAAGCCGAAATGGGGCGCGATGGCCTACACCGAACCGCACTGCGGTTCGGACACCGCCGCCATTCAGACGACCGCGCGGCGCGACGGCGATTCGTACGTCCTCAACGGCACGAAGATCTTCGTGACCAGCGGCCTCATGGCGGCCGAGAAGTCCGAGGGCTTCGTCGTCGTCTGGGCCACCGTCGACAAGTCGGCGGGACGCGCCGGCATCAAGGCGTTCGTCGTCGAGAACAACACCCCCGGCATGACCGTCGTGAAGTGCGAGAACAAGATGGGCATCCGCGCTTCGGACACGGCGATGATCGTCTTCGAGGACTGCCGCATCCCGAGCGACAATATCCTCGGTAGCCCGGTGGTGCAGGAAACGACAGAGGGCTTCAAGGGCGCCATGGCGACCTTCGACGCCACCCGACCCGCCGTTGCGGCCAGCGCCATCGGCATCGGCCGCGCGGCGCTCGACTTCACCCGCGAGGCCCTGGAAAAGGAAGGCGTGAAAGTTCGCTATGGGATCGCACGGGCCCGGCTCACGGCCATCGAGCGCGACTTCATGGAAATGGAAGCAAACCTCCAGGCCGCCCGCCTGCTGACGTGGCGGGCTTCGTGGATGATGGACCAGGGTATGCGCAACAACCTCGAGGCGTCCATGGCGAAGGCCAAGGCCGGCCTGGCGGTGACCCAGGTGACGCAAAAGGCCGTGGAGATACTCGGGCCGCTGGGCTACTCGCGCCAGTTGCTGCTCGAGAAGTGGATGCGCGACGCCAAGATCAACGACATTTTCGAAGGTACCCAGCAAATCAACCTCATGGTCGTCGCCCGTCGCATCCTGGGGTATTCGAGCAAGGAGCTCAATTGAGCGCGGCGCCGGGAGCGACCAGCCGTCCATGTCCACCGCAGCCGTCGGTCTGATCGGCGCCGGCGTCATCGGGCACACGCACTCCGCGGCGCTGCAACAGCTCCGTCATTTCTTCGGCGAGCGGCTCGCGCTCGTCGCGGTGGCCGACCCCGATGGCGCCGCGCGCGATCGCTGCGCCGAGGCCTACGGCTACGCGGCACGATTCGCCGACGGCCTCGATCTGATCCGCCACGCGGACATCAACGCCGTCTTCGTGTGCGCGCCGACACGCCACCACGCCGCGCTCGTCCACGCCGCCGCGGAGCGCGGCCTGCACCTGTTCTGCGAGAAACCGCTGGCCATGGACCCCGCCGAAGCGGCCGGCATGGTCGCCGCCGCGGAGGCCACCGGCGTCACGGCGCAGATCGGGCTCGTGCTCCGCTTTTCCGCCGTCTACACGGTCATGCGTGCTCTCGCGCGCGACCCGCGCGCCGGGCCCCCACGAGCGGTGTTCTTCCGCGACGACCAGTGCTTCCCGATTCGCGGCCTGCACAGCAGCGCCTGGCGCGCCGACCGCAGCCTCACCGCCGGCGGCACGCTCGTCGAACACGGGGTCCACGACCTCGACCTGCTGACGTGGATGTTCGGGCCGGTACGCCGGCTACGCGCGTGGGAGCAGAACCACGCCGGCCATGCCGGGATCGAGGACTACGTCGCCGTCGAACTGGAGTTCGGCACCGGACTGCGGGCACAACTGCTGAACCTGTGGCACGACATGGTGCAGCGACCTTCCAACCGCCGTCTGGAGATCTTCTGCCAGAGCGCATTCGTCGCCAGCGACCATGACATGGGGGGACCGATGCGCTGCCAGTTCGGGGACGACGTGGAAGCGGAGGTCGCCGCGGACGAGGTGCAGCGCCGTTTCATCGAGCTGTACCCGAGCCTGCCTGCCGAGCTGCACGTGTGGGCCGGCGTACCGTATCTCGTCCAGGATCACGCCTTTGTTAACGCCGTGCTCGGCGGGCCCCGCATCGGCCCGACGTTACGTGAAGGGCTCGCCGCCCAACAGCTCGCCGCCGCAGTCTACGAAGCCGCGCGCAGCGGCAAGGAGATGGAGATCGGCGGTGGCGGATTCGTCTGAGGGGTCCCGAAGTCGACGCCTCGACTTTTCGACCGGTCCGTTTACCCTGCTGCCATGCGTCTGACGTCTTACGGCGGCAAGACGGCGTTCGTGACCGGAGCATCGAGCGGCATGGGCCGGCTGCTGGCGGTGCGTTTCGCGGCCGCCGGAGCCAACCTCGCCCTGGTGGCGCGGCGCGAAACCGAACTGGCCGGCGTGGCCGCCGAAATCGAGCGTCTCGGGAGCCGCGCCCTCGTGCTGCCCTGCGACGTTGCCGACCGCACCCAGGTCTTCGCGGCGGCGGATCTGGCGGTACGCAAGTTCGGCGGCGTCGACATCCTGGTGAACAACGCCGGCTACGGACGCCATCGCCGCTTCCTCGATTGGGACGTCGACGACATCGAACGCATCGTCCGCGTCAACTTCCTCGGCACGGTGTACGCTACCAAGGCGTTGCTGCCCCAGATGGTCGAGCGGGGAGCGGGCTGGATCGTCTTCATGGCCTCGGTCGCCGGCAAGATCGGCGTGCCGGACGAGAGCGCCTACGCGGCCTCGAAGTTCGCCATGGTCGGTCTCGCCGAGGCGCTGTCGATCGAGGTCGAGGACGCGGGAGTTCACGTGCTCACCGTCTGCCCGGGAGCGATCGACACGGATTTCTTCGATGCGGAGGCTTTGAAGCGCATGCCTGCCGTGGCGCGGCGTACGCTGACGGCGCCGCGTCGCGTGGTCGATGCCGTCGTGGAAGCCCTCGCTCGCGGCAAGAGAGAGATCACCGTGCCGCGGTTTATCGGCGCCGGCTACGTCGTCAAGGCACTGGCGCCGGAGTTCATGCGTCGTAACACGAAACGTACGACGATCGGCGGCCGCCGCCGGTAACCCCCGGCTCGGCGCGGCGCGCTTCCCGCTCCACGCTCCCGGCTTCACGCCGCCCCGGTTGACCGTGCCGCGGCACGTTCGTAATAGGAACGCGGAGGTCAATCGACTGCATGTCTGCCGGTAGCCCGTCCGCCCTGACCGTCTTGCGCGTTCCGCGCGGCGCCGCTGCGCCGAACGAGGCCGCGCTGCGTGCCGCCATCGAACTCGACCGTACCCGCCTGCGTCTGTCCGGCAACTCGGCGGCGCGCGACCTGCGGGTTGCCGGCCCTTACCACATCAAGGTCGACGGGCAGGACCTGGACGAGTACGTCGTCTGGGACGTTTGACCGGGCGGCCGCCGTCTGGTGCCTGCGGTCGCTTTGCCCACCGCATGCGCCCTGCTGTATGGTGCGCCCATGTGTCTGCCCCGGGGCCGGCCTGACCCGATACGCATCCTGCTGGGCATCGCTGCGGTCTGCGTTGTCGGTTTGTGTACCGACGTCCGGGCGCGCGCGGAGGAGCCGCCGCCGGTGTCTGCGCAGCGCGAAATGCTGCTGTTCGACGAACCGGTCATCACCGCGGCGGCCAAGCGCGAGCAACGCGTGTCGGACGCTCCGGCCGCCGTCAGCGTCATCACGCGCGCGGACATCAGGCGCTTCGGTTATCGCACCCTGGCCGAGGCGCTGCGTTCGCTGCGCGGCTTCTACAGCACTTACGACCGCAGTTACGACTACATCGGCGTGCGCGGTTTTCAGCTCCCCGGCGACTACAACAACCGCCTCCTGCTGCTCGTCAACGGCCATACGTACAACAACTCCGTCTACCAGCAGGCGCCGGTCGGCTTCGATTTCGGCATCGACATGGAAGCGATCGAACGCATCGAAGTCGTGCGCGGTCCCGGCTCGGCGCTTTACGGCGGCAGCGCCATGTTTGCCGTCATCAACGTGATCACCACCGGCGCCCGCGATCTCCCCGGTGTGCGGGCGCTTTTCGAGGTGGGCAGCTTCCAGCGCCTGCGCGGACAGGTGTCGGCGGGTCATGTGTTCGGCAATGGGATCGAGGTCTTCGCCAGCGGCTCGATCGTCGACATCGCGGGCCCGCACGAGCTGTATTTCCCGGCCTATCAATCGCCCGAGACCAACAACGGCATCGCCGTCGACGTCGACGGGGAGAGCGCCTACGACGTCTTCGTCAGCGCCCGCTATGGCGACCTGTTCGTGCAGGGCGGCGCCAACCGGCGCGACAAGAACATCCCGACCGGCAGCTTCGACACCACCTTCAACGATCCGGGCAACGACCAGATCGACGAGCGCTGGTTTGCCGAAGCGCAGTACACCTTGCGCGATTTGCTCCCGAAGTTGCAGGCGTCGGCCCGCCTTTTCTACGACGGCTACCGCTACCACGGCATCTTCGTTTACGGCAGCGGCGACGAGCGCTACCAGAACGAGGACCTCGCCTTGAGCAACTGGCTGGGTGGTGAGTTGCGCGCCGAGTACGAGATCTTCGCCCGCAACTACCTGATGCTCGGCACCGAGGCGTCCTACTACCCCGACCTCTCGCAGGAAAACTACGACGTGCCGGGCGACGTCCTGCTCGACGACGCGCACGACCTGAACAACTGGGGCGTCTACGCCCAGGACGAATGGGGACTGCCGTACGACCTCACTCTGCTCGTCGGAGTACGATTCGACCGTTACTACAACCGCTTCCAGCAGGCGAGCCCGCGCGCGGCTCTCATGTGGAAGCCGCGACCGACCACAAACGCGAAGTTCCTGTTCGGTCAGGCATTCCGCGCCCCGAGTCCGTTCGAGCTTTACTATCAGACCTCCAGCGAAGGCTTTAGCTTCATCGCCAACCCCGACATCGAGCCGGAAACGATCACGACTTACGAGGGCGTGCTGGAGCAGGATCTCTGGTACGGCGTCAGTGCCGCCGCGTCGGTGTATTACTGGGACCTGGCCGATCTGATCTCCCTCGAAGCGGTGCAAGATCTGCCGGACACGTACGCTTACCTGAACAGCGGCGACGCGCACGCCGCCGGTTTCGAAATCGAGGTTCGCGTGCCGTTGCCCCACGATGTCATGGCCGGGGCCTCGTACTCGTTGCAGGACGCCCGCCGGGCGGGTGGCGGGCGCCTGACCAACTCGCCCCAGAACCTCGGCCATCTGGGCGCGACCTTCCCGCTGCCGTTCGGAGTGCAGGGGGGTGCGGAGTTGGACATCGTCGGGCCGCGCAGGACCCTGCAAGGCAGCGACGTCGCCACCACAACGATCGCCAATCTCAACCTGAACTACGCTACGCCCCTCGAAGGTCTGGGGGTGTCGGCCGGATTCTACAACCTCTTCGATCAGACTTATGCCGATCCGGGGGGGCCGGACCTGCGCGAAAACGTGATCCGGCAGAACGGCTTCACGTTCCGGGTTCAGGTTCGATACGCTTTCTGAACGCTGGCGCCATGAAATCCGGCCTCAAGCGTTTTTTGGCGATCCTCAGCCTGCTGGTCGCCGAGTGGGCGGCTGCCGGCAGCGTGCCGCGTGTGGCGATCGTCAAGAGCAGTTCCGTCGGTCCCTTCGACGAGGCCATGAAGGCGATTGTGGCGGTGCTGGCCGGCGCCGCGCCGCAGCCCGAGGTGCTCACCTTCGATCTGGACGGCGACCCGGCTCGCGGCGCGCCGGTGTTCGCCGACGTGCGCCGCGCCGCGCCGCAGTTGGTGGTGACCATCGGCTCGCTGGCCACGGCCGCGGCATTGAAGGAAGATGTCGCGGCGCCGCTGGTGTTCTCGATGGTGCTCTATCCGCAACAGAGCGGTTTCCTCTCGGTTCCGGGACGCCGCGTGACCGGGGCATCGCTGGACATCCCGCTCGACGTGCAGTTCGCCTACCTGCGCCGGTTGTTTCCGAACCGACTCCGCGTCGGCGTTTTGTACCACCCTGCCGAGACCGGCGCGGTGGTCGAGGAGGCGCGCGGCACCGCCGCCCGCCACGGCTTCGAACTGGTTGGCCGACAGGTCGACGATCCGACCCGCGCGCTTGCGGAGTTGGAAAAGCTCATGAACGAGGTCGACGTACTGTGGTCGGTAGCCGACGGCCACGTGTTTACGTCGCAAAACACTTCGGCGTTGATCCTTGCCACCATGCGCCGCGGCAAACCGCTGTTCGGGCTGTCAACCGCGCAAGTGCGCGCCGGGGCGCTGGCCGCTCTGTCGTCGGACTACACCGACATCGGCAAGCAGACCGGGGAGGTGGCAGTGGCCGTGCTCCGAGCCGGCGACGCGCCCGTGCCGACGGCGGTGCCGCGCAAAGTTGGGCTTGCGCTCAACCTCCGCACGGCCGAACATCTTGGTGTGAACATCCCGCCCGACCTGCAATCGGAGGCCCGGGAGGTAATCCGGTGAACGCCGCGGCGCCGGCGAAGGCCCGCCACGCATCGACGACCTGGGGTTTTTCGACCCGCCTGGCGGTGGCGATGTCGCTGCTCATGGTCGGGGCCTGCGTCGTTTTGAGCTGGGTGCTCGTGCAGCGCAGTCTGGACGAGATCCGTACGAGCATGCGCAATCGTGGCCAGACCATCGCCGATCACTTTGCCCTTCAGGCCGAACTCACTGTGTTGAGCGGCGACGTCGACGGCCTGGCGCGGATTGCAGGTGCAGCGTGCGCGCACCCCGATGTGGTTCGATGCCGGGTCGTCGACCGCACCGGGCGCCAGCTCCTGTCGATCGCGGGCGACGCGGGCACGGGAGCCACCGTGGAGGGATCGGAGGAAGCTGCGGACAGTTGGACCGGCCGGCCCGCCGAGGTGTGGGAATTCCGGGCGCCGGTGGTAACGACGGACGCACCGCTGCAGCGCGAGGAGCTTGGCTTCCTCGGCGACTCTGCGGTCGAGGAACGGCTGGCGCGCGCGCCGCGGCGCGAGATCGGCACGGCGATCGTGGGCGTGTCTTCCGCGCCGCTGCGGGCGCTGCGCCAGCGAGTCTTCGTGACCGCCGCTTCGTTCACCGCGTTGGTGACGTTGATAGGTATTGCCATGGCGGTGCTCTTCGCCAAGGCCATCACGCGGCCGCTGGCCGCCCTGGCGAAGGCCACCGAGAAGATCGCCGGCGGCGAGCTGCACACCACGGTACCCGTGAGTAGAAGCGATGAAGTCGGGCATCTTGCGGAGTCGTTCAACGAGATGGTGCAAAGCCTGGCGCGTAGTCGGGCGGAAATCGAGGAGCACAACCGCACCCTCGAGGAACGGGTCCGGGCACGAACCGAGCGCCTGGAAGCGATGAACCGCGACCTGATGGAAGCCAAGACGGCGGCCGAGGCGGGCAACCGTGCCAAGTCGGAGTTCCTTGCCAACGTCAGTCACGAGATCCGCACGCCGATGAACGGCGTCATGGGCATGATCGACCTGCTGCTCGACACCCCGCTCAACGAGGAGCAGCACGAGTATGCCGCCACGGTCAGAGAGAGCGCCTCCACGCTTCTCGAGATCATCAACGACATCCTCGATTTCTCGAAGATCGAAGCCGGCCGTTTCGAGCTCGATGTGGGCGAGTTCGACCTGCGCCACGCTCTCGACGCGGTGACCAAACCGCTGGGAATCCGCGCGACGCAAAAGGGCCTGACGCTCACCTACGCTATCGGAGCGGATGTCCCCGAAGTCATAGTCGGCGACGGCCGCCGCCTGCAGCAGGTCCTGATCAACCTCGTCGGCAACGCCATCAAGTTCACCGACCGCGGCTCCGTATCCATCGAAGTCGAGAACGCATCGCCGGCGGCCAACGACGAGATCGATCTGCATTTCACCGTCCGCGACACCGGCATCGGCATCCCGCGCGACAAACAACTGAGCATCTTCAACGCCTTCGAGCAGGCGGACAACTCCCTGACGCGCAACTACGGCGGCACCGGGCTCGGACTGGCGATCTCGGCCAAGCTGGTGGACCTGATGGGCGGCAGGATGTGGGTCGAGAGCGATCTGGGCCGCGGCAGCGCCTTCCATTTCGCCGCGAAGCTGCGTAAGGCCACGGCCGTTCGCAAGCCGGCTCCGGCCGTCGTCGCACCGCCGTCGCCGACCGCGGTGGCGCCGGCCACAAGGGCCCTGCACGTCCTCGTGGCGGAGGACAACGCGATCAATCAGAAGCTGATCGTCCGCGTGCTCGAGAAGCTCGGTCATACTGCCGTGGTCGCCGCGGACGGCAACGCGGCCCTTGCGGCGCTCGACCGGGAGCGCTTCGACCTGGCACTCATGGACGTGCAGATGCCGCGTCTGGGCGGCTTCGAAGCCACGGCGGCAATCCGCGAACGCGAGAAGGCTACGGGCGCGCACCTGCCGATTGTCGCCCTCACCGCGCACGCCGTTAAGGGCGACGAGCAACGTTGCCTGGCAGCGGGAATGGACGCCTACCTCTCCAAGCCGGTCGAAGCCGCCGCACTGGCGGCAACCATGGAACGGCTGATGGAAGAGCACGCCGCCCGTGCCGAAAGCGCCCTCGCGCGCGAACCGGCCGTGTCGAAGATACGCGACGTCTCGCAAACACCCCGTTGACCCAACGTCAGCCGGCATCGTATCAGCGTAGTGTTCGATCGTGTTTCGCGGCACCGCCCGGAATACGGCAAGACGCGCGATTCGATGACGCAGCCGCCACCTCCTCAGCCGATCTCCCGTCGCGACTTCCTCCGACTCGGCGGCGGTGCGGGCCTGTCCCTGGCCTTGCTCCGGCTCGGAAGCTCTCCGCGTCCGGCCCATGCCGGAGAGGCTCTTCCGCGTGCGGCGGCGAGCGCGGCACCCGCCTACGACGCCTGGGAGGACGTCTACCGCGACCAGTGGCGCTGGGACCGTGTCACCTGGGGCTCGCACACCAACCAGTGCTTTCCCGGCGGCTGTTCGTTCCGGGTGTTCTCCCGTGACGGGGTCGTCTGGCGCGAGGAGCAGACCGCCAGCACCGCGGCGTCCGGGCCCGGATATCCCGACTTCAATCCGCAGGGCTGCCAGAAAGGCTGCGGTTTTCATCATGCCCTGGCGAGTCCGGACCGCGTACTTTACCCGATGCGGCGCCTCGGCGCCCGCGGCGAGGGACGCTGGCAGCGCATCTCGTGGGACGATGCCCTGACCCGGATCGCCGACGCGATACTCGACGCTCACCGGAAGGAGGGACCGCAGAGCGTCATCGTCGACGCCCCGCACATCCACGCCGGCTCGGTCGCGCTGTCGGGAATTCAACGACTGGCCTACGAGATCGGAGCGCTGACCACCGACCTCAACGTCGCCATCGGCGACGATCTCAAGGGGATCCTCCACACCTTCGGCACGATGCAGTTGGGTTACTCGGCGGACAACTTCCAGGACGCCGAACTGATCGTGCTCACCAACTCCAACCTCTCCTACACCGGCACGCCGATGTACCACTTCCTCACCGAGGCGCGGTACAACGGCAGCGAGATCGTCCTGCTGGCGCCCGACTACAACGCTACGGCGCTCGCCGCCGATGTCCATGTCCCGCTCGGGCCCGGCACCGACGCGGCCTTCTGGCTCGGCATCTGTCAGGCGATTCTCGCCGAAGGTCTTCTCGACGCCCCCTTCGTACGCGAGCAGACCGACCTGGCCCTGCTCGTCCGCGGCGACACCGGCCGCTACCTGCGCGCCGAGGACGTCGACGGCGGCCGCGAAGACCAGCTCTATTTTTACGACGAAATCGTCCGGCGCATCGTGCCAGCGCCGCGCGGCACCCTGCGATTCGAGGGGCGCCAGGCTCTCGAAGGCCGGTACACGGCGACCCTGTCGGACGGGCGGCAGGTGGAAGTGCGCCCCGTGCTCGCGCGGCTTCGCGAGAAGCTCGACCGCGAGTACACGCCCGAGCAGGCGGCGGCAATCTGCGGCGTAGCGCCCGACACGATCCGGTCGCTGGCGCGCAAGCTCGCCCGCAAGCGCACGTGCTGTTACATCGGCTTCACTTCGGCCAAGCAGTTTCACGGGGATCTGCACGAGCGCAGCCTCCTGCTCGCGATGGCTCTCACCGGCAACTGGGGCAAACCGGGCACCGGCTTCAACTGCTTTCTGCTGTCGATCGAGCACGTGGTGGCGTTGATGGACATGGAACGTCCCGTCAGTCGCGGCGGCCTGCTGCCGATGCTCTTCTCCGCCCTGCGTTTGAAGGCCCGGATGTGGTGGGAGGACCGGGACGTCACCGACGCGGTCGTGCGGACCGAAATGATGACCCGGGAGACCAAACGGCTCGGCGTCGTTCCGCCCGTGTTCTTCTTTTACAACCACGCCGGCTACGCGAAGCTCTGGGACCGGCCCGGGTGGGGAGATCCGGCTTTCCGGCGGACCTTCGGCGAGGCGCTGCGCGAGTCGGTGGCGCGCGGGTGGTGGGACGCGCAAACCGCGCGGCCCGGACCGGATCAACCGCCCCGAGTGCTGATGCTGATGGCGCACAATCCGCTGCGGCGCGAGCGCAGCGGGCGCAGCCTGTACGTCGAGGAGCTGTTCCCGAAGCTCGACCTGATCTTCGCGGTCGAGACGCGCATGTCGTCGTCGGCGGCCTTTGCCGACGTCGTGCTGCCGGCGGCCTGGTATTACGAAAAGGAAGACACCACGATCACCTTCGGCATGAACCGCTGCATGGCGCTGATTGAGCAGGCGGTAGCGCCGCGCGGCGAGGCCAAGCCGGAATGGGAGATCTTCGCGGCGTTGGCGCGCAAGATTCGCGAACGGGCCGCCGCTCGTGGCCTGGTTTCCTACCGCGATGCCGCCGGCGAGGAGCGTCGCTACGACGCGCTCGACGACCGTTTCACCATGCACGGCCGCCTCGAAACCCACACGGACGTGGTCCGCGAGTACATGGCCATTAACGATGCGGTGGGCTTGTTCGGAGACGACGGCGGCTACGAGGCGCTAATGGAACGGGGACAACTGCCGTTTGTGAAATTGGGCAACGGCGCCGGGGTTCTCGCGGCGACGGAAATAGAGCCCGGCAAGCCGTACTACAGCCTGCGCCGTCATTTGGAACACGGGGAGCCTTACGCCACCTACGCGCGCCGCGCCCAGTTCTACATCGATCACGAGTGGTATCTCGAAGCCGGGGAGGCGCTGCCGACGTACAAGGAGACGCCGCCGATCGGCGGCCGGCATCCGTTCCGCCTCGTCAGCGGGCACGTCCGCGGCAGCATTCACTCGATGCACATTGCGGTGCCGGAATTCCTGCGCCTGCACCGTGGCCAGCCCGTGCTCTTCGTCAACGACGGCGTGGCCGCCGCGCGCGGCGTGCGCGACGGCGATACGGTGCGCCTGTTCAACGACGTCGATGCCGCCGAGTTGATGGTCGCCACTTCGTCCGCCGTAGGACCCGATCAGGTGGTGGTCTACATGTGGGAGTCGTTCCAGTTCGCCGGCTGGCGGTCGCACGACGCGTTGCTGGTCGGCATGCCCAAGGGCCTGCATATGGCGGGCGGCTACGGTCAGCTCCGGCACGTCTTCGCCAGCGGCACGCCAACGCCGGCGAGCGACCGCGGCCTGCGGGTCGATTTCGTGAAGGTGGCCGACGGACCACAGCCGGCGGCCGGAGTCGATGCATGAAGGGCGGCGCGACCAAGGCCGATCTGATGGCATCGCGCCGACAGCTCGCCGCGGTCATCGACCTCGGCAAGTGCATGGGCTGCCAGACCTGCGTCATGGCGTGCAAGAGCCTGTGGACCCAGCGGCCCGGCACGGAGCACATGCGCTGGATGAGTGTCGCCACGTGTCCCGGCCGCGGTTATCCCCGCGATTTCGAAAGCAAGGGTGGCGGTTTCGAACCTGACGGCAGTCCGCGACGAGGCGAGTTGACCACCCTCGTCGACTGCGGCGACGTTTTCCAGTTCAACCACGACGAAGTCCTGTACGCCGGCGGCGGCCAGAGCGTACGGCTCGAGCCGCGCAGCGCCCAGGGCGGAGCACCCGCGTGGGGCTACAATTGGGACGAGGACCAGGCGTCGGGGGCATGGCCGAACCCGTATTTCTTTTACATGCCGCGCCTGTGCAATCACTGTACGAAGCCGGCGTGCGTCGACGCCTGCACGCGCAATGCGATTTACAAACGCGACGACGGCATTGTCGCGATCGACCAGGAGCGCTGCGCGGGGCACCGGCACTGCGTCGAAGCGTGCCCGTACAAGATGATTGCCTATAACCCGGTGACGTCCACGAGCGAGAAGTGCATCGGCTGCTTCCCGCGCGTCGAGGCGGGCATCGCTCCGGCCTGCCACCGTCAGTGCCCGGGACGAACCCGCGCCTACGGCTACCTCGACGATCAGACGGGTCAGGTCTTTCAGCTCGTCAAGCAGTGGAAGGTCGCCCTGCCGTTGCACCCCGAGTACGGTACGCAGCCGAACGTATACTACGTGCCGCCACTATCGCCGCTGGCTTACGACGAACACGGCCGTCTCACCGAGACCCCGCGCATTCCGGCCGAGGTGCTGGAGCGGTACTTCGGACCGGAGGTACACCGGGCGCTGGCGACCCTGCGGGCCGAGCGTGCCAAGCGTATGCGTAAGGAGCCGTCGGCGCTCATGGACATCCTCATCAGCCGCGTCTGGCGCGACCGCTTCGGCGGCTTCACCCGGGACCCGGCCGAGACGAGTCCGGGAAGGCCGGTCGAGAAGACGGGAGTGGAGTCGTGAGCGGCAGTGTGCGAGCGCATCGAGTGACCGGCGGCGGCACTGGATTGCTCGACCCGGCAGCGCCGCATTGGGGTTCGTGTTCGCCGTTGCTCGTGACGCTGACGCCGGCGCCGGTGGCACTGGTAAGCGCCGTCTCGCCGTACGTCGCCGCGAGCACCGGCCACGGGCGGGTGCCGCAGGTGGAGGCCCGTGCTGCCCACGACGGGGCGGGGCTGTGGCTGCGGCTGGCCTGGCCCGACAGCACGTGCGACGACCATGTGAGCGACCTGGACCGTTTTGCCGACGCGGCAGCGGTGCTGTTTCCGCTTGCCGCCGGCGCCGATCCGTTTCTCATGGGATCGCCGGGAAAACCAGTCAATGCCTGGCTCTGGCGGGCCGACACCGCGACGCCTTTCGACGTCATTGCCGAGGGTTACGGGACCAGTCGCCGGCGCCCGGCGACGGTGAGCGGTCTGGCCGTGCGGGCACAGCACGACGGCCGGGGCTGGACAGTGGTGTTCCAGCGTCCCCTTACGCCGCGATCGTCCGGCTGCGTCGCGCTTGCCCCGGATGCAAAGTCGGCGGTGGCGTTCGCCGTCTGGGACGGCAGCGAGCGCGACCGCTCGGCCCAAAAAGCCGTCTCGACCGGGCTCCTCCCGCTGGAGATCGACGCTTAGTAGTGATGGGCACAATTACGGCGACGTATTCCGTACGACGCTTCCCGTTCGCCCCGAGTAGCCCCGTTTTCTCAGGGGCGTATCGAGGGGCAGCCTGGCGAGCGGCTTTGCGGCCCCGCCCCTCGATACGCCGCCGAAAAGATGGCGCTACTCGGGACGAACGGAATACGTCGCCGGACTAATGAACCGGAGTACTTAGTTCCGGGGCTCGTCAGTTCCGGACACCGCCGAGGCCGCGCACGAAGCGCTCAGCCGATCGGTATCGGGACTCGCCGACCGCACCCGGGGGCAATTGGCACGATCCGGAAAACGTGAAACCCTCTGCGTCGACCCTCACGCCTGCAAATCCTCATGCTGCCCTCCCTTGCCACCGCCCTGCGCACTGCCGGCTTCCGCGGCGACGCGTTGCACGACCGTCTCGGCATCCGCATGCCGGACGACGTCGGCATCCTCAACCACACGCCGATGCTCGAACGCTTGCGGGGCGACCGTTCGCCGGTCGCCACATTGATCCGCCTGTTCTTCCTCGAAGCGGAGGAGTCTCGGCGGCAGGTCGTCCGCGCTCTTTCGGCGCGCGTCTTCACGGACTGCCACAGGGCGAAACTCCTGCGCGTGCGCGGGGATCGGGTGCAGGCCGCGCTGCGCCTCGATGCCATTGGCGACCAGTACTTCCTCAGCGACCGCCGCTTCCAGCGCCCGGTGCCGGGGGCGCTGGGACTCGGCGGGCGCGATCCCGTCTATCCGCCCGGCGCCGATTCGCTGCTCTTGCGCGACGCGGTAACCTTCCGCGACGGGGCAGCGGTTCTGGATCTCTGTACCGGCTCGGGCGTACAGGTCGTTCAGCAGGCGGGCATCGCCGCGCGCCTGGTAGCGGTGGACGTCAATCCGCGCGCCGTCGGCTTGGCGCGCGCGAACGCCGACCTCAACGGCGTGGAGCGCTTCGAGGGCCGCTGCGGCGATCTTTTTTCTCCGGTGCGCCGCGAGCGCTTCGATGTCGTGATCGCCAACCCGCCTTTCGTCACGTCGCCGTACGCGAAGGGTCCTTCGTACCATGCCGGGGGCGCTACCGGGGATCGCGTCCTGCGGCGGGTAATCGCGGGTCTGGACGGCCATCTCCACCCCGGCGGCCGAGCGTTCGCGGTCACACACCTCGGTTTGCGCCGGGGCACCGATGTTAGCGATGCCGCGCGCCGCTGGTTCGCCGCCTTCTCCGGCCGCGCCCTCGTCGTCACGGTCGAGACCGGGACCGCGGTAGACCTTGCCGCGGCTCAGGCGCTGTTCGCGATCCGGCGCGGCGCGGCGCCGTATGCCGCGGAGATACGCCGCTGGCTTGCGTACCTGCGGACGCACCGCATCGACCGCATCGCCGTCCTGCTCGTCGGCGCCGAACGCGCGGGCAAGCGCCATCTCGAGGTCGTCGACGGGCAGCCGCGGATTCTGCCGCTGCCGCTGGCCCCCGCCCCTGACGTCCGCATTCGCACGTGGCTGGACGGGATTACCGCAACACCCGCCGCGCCCTCAGCTTGATTGAACCGGTGCCCACCAGTATCGTTTGCTCTCCCAACAAAGGAGGACCGTCGTGAGCAAAGTCCAAGCCGTCACCGACGCCAACTTCAAGCAAGAAGTGCTCGACTCGCCGATCCCCGTTCTGATCGATTTCTGGGCGGAATGGTGCGCCCCCTGCCGGGCGATCGGTCCCATCGTGGAGGAGTTGGCGACGGAGTTCGAAGGCAAGCTCAAAGTGGTCAAGCTAAACGTCGACGACAATCCCCAGACCCCGACGCAATACGGCGTCCGCGGCATCCCGAATCTGATCTTATTCAAGGGCGGTACGGTCCAGACCCAGATCGTCGGGTTACGGCCGAAGGCAGAGCTGGTCCAGGCCGTCAACCAGGTGATTTAGTGCCGACGACGCACATTGTCGGCCCCACGTCGCACTACTTTTACTCGCAGCGCTTGAAGCTGCACTACCTCGACTGGGGCAACGCCCACAAACCGCCGCTGCTGCTCATCCACGGCGGGCGCGACCACGCCCGCAACTGGGACTGGGTGGCAACGGCCTTGCGCGACCGGTATCACGTCATCGCGCCCGACCTGCGCGGCCACGGTGATTCGCAGTGGGCGATCGGCGGCGCGTACGCGATGATCGACTACGCCCTCGACGTCGCGCAGCTCCTCGACGCCGTCAAGTTGTTCCCGATTACCATCGTCGGTCACTCCCTGGGCGGTGCGATCGCGCTTCAGTACACGGGAGTGTACCCCGAGCGCGTCAAGAAGGTCGTGGCCATCGAAGGCCTCGGTCCGCCGCCGGGATTCATCAAGGACCGGCCGCCGCACGTTCGCATGGCCGAATGGATCGTCGAGATGCAGTCGCTGGCCCGGCGGCACCCGCGGCGTTACGCGACGCTCGAAGAGGCGGTGGCACGCATGCGCGAAGCCAATCCGCGTCTCACCGAGGAACAGGCGCGGCACCTCACCGTCCATGGCTCCTACCGCGACGAAGACGGCACCTACCTGTGGAAGTTCGACAACTACGTCCGTGCCGCCTCGCCGTACCTGTTCAACATCCGCGAGGCGCAGGCGATCTGGAGTCAGATCGCCTGTCCGGTACTGCTCGTGCGCGGCACCGAGTCGTGGGCGTCGGATCCGAACGAAGACGGTCGGGCCGGGGCATTCCAGAACGCCCGCGCCGTCAACATCGAGAAGGCCGGCCACTGGGTACATCACGACCAGCTCGACGAATTCCTGCGGCTGGTACGGGAGTTTCTTGGCGCCGAATGAGACGCGTTGCCGGGTGCTAGCGGCTGGCCGTTAGCTGCCGGCTAACGGCCGGGTCCTGCGACCTGGCCCCCCTCGCCTGCGTCCCTCACTTCCCGAAACGCCGCGTCGGTCACTTCTAGCGTGCGCGCGATGTCTTCTTCCGTGTGCGCGGCGGAGAGGAACCAGTTGTGGTGCGGGTGAAAGTAAACGCCGCGCCCCGCGCAGGCGGCGCAGAAGGCGCGGTTCAAGGCGAAATCGGGGTCATCGGCGAAACTCATGAATGGAATCGCGGGTGGACCGGTAACGTTGATTCGCAGGCGATGCGCCCGGGCCTGGTCATCGAGCCCCCGGCACAACCGGGTGCCGACGTGGCGCATGTGCTCGATGGCGCCGGATGCGGCGATCTCCTTCAGGGTAGCCAGGCCGGCCGCCATCGGCACCGCGCTATTGAAGAACGAACCGGTTAGAAAGACACGTTCGGCCGCCCGCCGCAGGGCGGCGCGACCGACGCAGGCGGACAGCGGGTAGCCGTTGGCGATTGCCTTGCAATAGCCGGCGATGTCCGGCTGCACCCCGAACGCCTCGAGTGAACCGCCCAGGTGCAGGCGGAACCCCGCGCGGACATCGTCGAGAATGAAGACGATGCCGTGCGCGTCGCACAGCGCCCGCACGGCCTGGTGAAAACCGGCGACCGGCATCTCTTGATCGTGGAACGCCTCGTGGCGGAACGGGGTGACAATGATCCCGGCTATGGCCTCGCGGTTCGCGGCAACGACGCGCTGCAAGTCCGCGATGTCGTTATAGCGGAAGGTGAGGATCTCGGCCCGGTCTGCCGGGGTGGTACCGGCCGGGAACGGCGTACACCATGCGTGCGTGCCGTGGTATGCGCCCTCGGCCATGACGATCTTGGGCCGGCCGGTGTGCTCGCGGGCGACGAGCAGGGACCACGTCACCACATCGGAGCCGTTCTTGGCGAACAGGGCCCAGTCGGCGAACGGCGTAATGCCGACGAGGTGCTCCGCCAGCTCGACGAATATCTCGGCGGGCCCGTTGAAGCAGTTGCCGGCGTGCCGTTGGGTTTCGACGGCCTGCTCGACCGCCGGATGGCCGTGACCGAGGACGATCGGCCCGTACGAGCACATGTAATCGATGTACTCGTTGCCATCGACGTCCCAGACGCGCGACCCGGCGCCGCGTTCGAAGAAGTACGGGTATCGCCCCGGCACCAGGACCGTCGGGGATTGATGGCCGTGGATGCCGTTCGGAACCACCCGCGCCGCGCGTTCGAACAATGCCTGACTTCCGGCGAACTGGTACATGGCCTGCTCTCCCTTCGTGTCGCCGGCGGTCTTTACACGGCCGGGTCCGAGACGCCAACCCGGCCGACGGTCGCGGCAACCGGTTTCGGCAACCGCTCTCCCCGTTTCGGGCCAGACGATTGCCGCCGTGCACTGGACTCGCAACGCGGCGTCTTACGGACCGCCGTGACCGTACACCGCGACCCTCTCCACCCGACGGTCGTCTATGACCAGTCGTTCGACCCGCAACGGGTTCGGGGGTAGATCTCTTTCCGCGGCGACGAACCTCACGACGAAGTGCGGTCTCTCGCCACCGTACACCGCCGTGGCGCTCGCCACCGCAACCTTCAGGACACCGGGCGCGGTTTCGTTGGCGTGCATCAGCGCACCGCGAACCGACGAACCCGGATATACCCGCAACGCCCGGAGCTGGGTCGGGTCGTATCGCAGGTCTATTGCGAGCGCGTTGAACGGCTGCGCGGCATCGATCCACAGAGGAACGGCAAGCTTCCCAAAGCGCCCATGGCGCGGACGGCCCACCCGCCACCCCTCGCCCCCCGCGTCCGCCCCTGACGCCGCCATGGCAGCCGCAGCCGGGGGATTCCAGTTCCCGCTGCAGTCCCCGAAGAGCAGCCCGAGGATATCCTGGCCCGCCGCGTTCGCCGTCAAAGGCTGATAAGCCACGCGCCCACCCTGACAGGTCCCGGTCGAGATCTGCGGCGGAGTTACGATCTGGCCGGGAACCGCGGCGGGAGTGGGAACAAACACCCAGTCGGAGCCGCACTGGGTTGCCACCGGCATCCGCGGGAGCATGCCGACGACGAACTGGAGGATGCGGCTCGCGTCGAGGGCGCTAAGGCCGCCATTACCGGTAACGTCACACGCGAGTTGCTGAGTCGCACTCAAGGTCCGCAGCCCAACCAGGTGTTGAAGCACAAGCGCCGCATCGAAGGCGCTAATCGCGCCGGCAAAGTCCCCCTGTTTGCCTGGCTCGATGGCCCAATCGCCGGTCCAAAGACCCGCGAACCCGTATTGCCCCGTCGCGCCGGTTTGCACGACGTTCGCCAATCCACCGGTCAGATCGACATCCACGCCGGGTACGGGTCTATCGGTGCCGAGGTAGTACCGAATGCGTCCGGCGATCTGCAGCCCGGTGGGTGTCGGTGTCGGCACCGCAGTCGGCGTGGGTGTCGCCGTCGTCCCCGCGGCGACGTTGACCGTTCCGCCTTGCGCACCATCGAGCACCGACGTTCCCCCGAAGGTCACCTCACTCTGCCGCGGCATGACTGTGCCGAAACTCAGCGAAGAGGCCGTGGCCGACGCCACCGCCGAGAACGTGATCGTTGCCAGCGCGAAGGTTCCCGTTGGAAAGGCGGAAAACGTACCGGCCGAGTAGTCCACCGTTCCTGCCGCGTTGCTGAACTGATTGAGGATAGGAACCGGCAAGACACTGCCCCCGGTGACGTTCACCACTTGCAGCACCCCGGGGTCGAAACTCAAAAACGCCGACGCCCCGTCCACCTGCTGCGCCCCGGCCTGCACTTCCACCGTGACGCTGAACGCCTGCCCTACGGCGGTGTCGGTGGTTGCCGGCATCACCGTTAATAAAACTCCGGCTTGCGCCCCGGCGGTCCCACCGTTCCATGCCAGCAACACGGCCGTCAGCAGTCCCACCAGCACGAGCGTGGCGCGGCTCATGTTTACGCCCTTGCAATCTGACCCATTCGGGTCGGAGCGACCTGGATCCATTTGCGCCCTGGCAAACACCATCCCGCCGGTTTCCGAGTCTTTTCAAGCCCCTCTTCGTTGCGACGATGCAGTCAGACCCGGTACGGCCTCGATTCGAAGGGCGGTACGACCGCCGTTCCGAGCCCGCACCGAGCGCCCGCCAGAAGTCACGTCACTGGCGCGAGGAGTCGCCTCGCTCAGCGTCAGCGCTGTAGCCCGCGCCACGCGGCGAGCCCTGAAGGTCACCGTCGCCAGCGTAAACGCTCGACGGGGAAAGTCTCCGAACGTGGCGGCAGCGTAATCGACCGCCCCGGGGGCAATCCCTCGCTGCAACTCCACACCAAGCGTCTTTCCGGGAGTGACTCCGACGACCTCCAACACTCGTGGATCGAAGTCGAGGTACACAGCTGCCCCGTCGACCGGCCGCCCGTCCGGCTCCACCACCGCCCGCACCTCGAACACCTGTCCGGCCCGCACCTTGGCCGGGGAGGTCAGACGCACGCGTACCGTTTCTCCCGAGGTGGCCCTGGCGCTCGGCCTCACGGCTCCATCGCCCGTAACTCCCGTGGGCGTCTGCCCGCACTGGCTGAAGTTGGTCACCAGCAGCGAAAAGTCGATCAGCGTCACGCACCCGTCACCGTTGAAGTCGGCCCGAGAGTCGTAGCCGACGTCCCCGTTGCACTTGCCAAACGTCGTCACCAGCACCGAGAAGTCCACCAACGTGACGCAGTTGTCGTCGTTGGCGTCACCTTCCGGCAGCGTACCGAAGCTCACGGTGTTCGTTCCTGCGACCAGCGATACCGTCTGGCAGGTCCGCAGCGTGTGGCTGTGCTTCGCGCAAGCCAGGTACGTCCCTGGCACAATGCCCCCGCAGACGAACGCCCCGTTTTGATCCGTCGTCGTCGCGCATCCCGTATCCACCCCGCTTCCGCCCTGGGACGTCAGGGTCACCGTCAGAGGCACGGCCCATCGCGGGTCTGGCGGGGACGGCCGTCCCTGCAACTGCACCGTAGCGGCGAGCGTCGCCGTGTCGACTACCGTGACCGTGCCGTGCAGCAGGATCCCCAGTAACGACACTCCGCCAAACGTGACGTCACTCCGCCGCGGGGGCGTGGAGTTGAACATCACCAGCGCAGCCGAGCCCACCCCCACGGCACTGAAGCGTACCGTTGCCAGAGTGAACGTCCCGGAGGGAAACCCCGAGAAGGTTCCGGCGGAATAGTCCAGACTGCCCGTGGTGTTGTCGAACTGGTTCATGATCGGTACCGGCAATGCGCCGCCCGCCGTTACGCTCACGACCTGAAGCACGGCGGGATCGAAGTTCAAGAACGCGGCGGCACCGTCCACCGTCGACGTACCGGCGCGCACCTCCAGAGTCAGGTCAAACGTCTGTCCCACGGCCACGGTCGTGTTCGCCGGCATAACGGCTAGCACGACACCGACCTGGGGCGTCGAGGTCGGCGTCATGGTCGGCAAGGGCGGCGCCCCGGTAGGCGTGAACGTCGGCGTGAACGTACGTGTGGGAGTCCGGGTCGCGCCGGTCGGGGTGGACGTCGAGGTGAACGTGAACGTCACCGCGGGAGTGAACGTCCGCGTCGGTGTTCCCGTCGACGTCGACGTCCGCGTCGATGTCGGTGTTCCACCGGTCGGCGTATTCGTCGGGGTCCGCGTACGGGTCATCGTCGGCGTCCCGCCGGGCGGCATCGACGTCGGCGTCGCTGTGAACGTGATGGTTGGCGTGTACGTATACGTTGCTGTTGGCGTCGGCGTCCGCGTTGCTAACGATGTCGCAGTCGGGGTTGCGGTTGGCGACGAGGTGACCATGAGGGTCTCATCGGCAATTACGACGGCGTTGTTCGAAACAGTGTACTCGGCTACCGAGCCGTTCACGATCCAACCCACGAAGTAGGTGCCATGCGGTTGATTCGCGGGCACGGTCAGGGCGGTGGTGGACACAATGTACGTGTATGCTGCCATGTCGGCCAGCGCGACCGATCCGATCCACCGGTCGGACCCACTGATGGTCAAGTCGGTCGACAGGTAGAAGTCTACCGTCACTGCGCCCGACGCCGCGAAGCCCACGTTAGCGAGGTTGTACTCCAGCGTGAAAGAGCCCCCGGCCGCGACGGCATTTGCGAGCAGATCCTTTGCGTCGGGGTCGAAGAGGTATTCGGTGAGATCGGGCCGGGCCACCGGGGGCCGGTTGGCTTCATCGTCGGAGATGTAGGCGTCGATGTCGGATGACTTGCCGCCGGTCAGCAGGGTATCCTCGGCATTACAGGCCCGATCCGAGGTCGAATGAATACCCTGGATGTACCGGTTGATCCCGTCGTACCTCCACGACGGGCCTCCGCTGTGTCCGCCGTAGACCCCCGCGTCGAGCCCAATGCGACCCCCGCTATAGCCGAGCACCGGCGCCAGAGCGGTATATTGAACCAACGAGTTGCTGGGGACGTACGGGGTCTCTACCGGATAGCCACTGAAGTTAAGCGCGCTCGCGTACACGTCCGTCTCGCGGCCCATCCACCCGGTGTGGTCGCCGTCGCGCCGATCGATGGTGATGACGCCCCAATCGTGGTCGAAGTTCTGGAATACCGTCCAGCCGGAGTAGCTTCGCAATAAGACCGCCTTCGCCTCGCCGTAAGGGTGATCCGGATCCCCGAAGGGATCCACCTGGTCGGTCTGCGCGGCCCATGCCCACACCTCGCTGGCCCACGCCGCGTCGGATACGTTGCCGTCGCGGTTCGGGTCCCAGTTGTAAATGCAATGTCCGGCCGTAAGTAACTGGAACGATCCGACCACCGAGGCGCTGCACACGTAGTAGTAGTCGGTGCCCCCGGAGTTGAAGCGCATGAGGAGCTTGACCACCGTGTTGAACGGAAAGGCGAGCGAGTCGTACAGCGACGACGGCGGGGAACACGGGTTCTGGGGACTCGCCGGACCGCGGCCGCGATCATCCGAAGCCGCATCGTCGGTCGAGCTCCGAGGGGGCAAGTTTGCCTCTCCACTCTGCAGATCGATCGGGAGCATTCCCGGCTGGGACGGAACTACAAGTCCTGTCGGGCCCGGAGACGACACCTCGCTTTCTGGTACCTCGATGGTGTCGCCTGAAGTCAGATCGCGGCCCACCATCGAACGCTGGAGGCTGGACGCAGAGTCGAGTGGCGCATACTGCCGGGTCGCCGGAGGATTCGGCGCAGGCCCGGCGTTCTTCAGGATCTCGATCAGTTGAGACCGGCTCAGGCTCTCTCGCTGCTGGCCCGATCCGTCATCCTCGTTCCCCCGCGCAGTTCTCGGATACACCCAGAGTACCGCAGCCAGCGCTACCAGCAGTCCGACACTCGACTTGTTCGTCATGACCGTACCCCCCCTCTACCGTCTCGACCGACCTCGCGCCGATCCTCTTCGCAACTATCGGCAGGTCGAACGACACTGCACCAATACGCCTCGCTAAGTCAACCGCGCGCAGCGCGCGCGTGCCACCTCGGCACCGAACGCACTCCACCGCGGTTCCCGAAGCCCGGCCACGTCTCCCTGACCTCCGCCGCCAGTGGCGTCCAGGGCACAGGGCCGCTCGCAGGCCTTCAATCGAGGAAAGCCTTCACGCTAATATCTTCGTCAATTTCCGGCCAGTGAATGCCGTATCCCCCCGGCGAAATCTCAAAATTTCCCAATTGCTCGGGCGTCGCATCCAGCAAGCGGGAGAACCATGCCAGCGGCACCGACACTTCGCGGCCGTCGCTCAGCTTCGCCGTGAGCTGGTCCGGACTAACGCGGACATCGACGATTGCCGGGTAATTCCTAGCTCTTCGTGCGGCTAAACTCATTCCAGCACCCCATAAGCAGAGGGACGTTCGCTTTGACGATTTGCATTGCCCGCCGCTGTTCCGGCGGTGACAGTCCAAAGGAAGACTCGACGGCGAGGGACGGCAGCCAAACTTTCATTTCACCACCTTTGCCGGTTATGTGAATGTGCGGTGGCTCGTTGCGCTCGTTGCTGTAGAAGTGAAAGCGAAAGCCCTCCTTTGTGAATACCGTGGGCACTGGAACCCCTCTTATCACATCGGGCGACGAGGTTGGAGGAGGTCGTACCCGTGGAGGTGCCGGGCCACGCGCTGACTTCTCGCAACTCCCGGTCGGCGCGCCTCCGCGCAAAGCCACTGGAACACCTGAATCAGGGATCTCTTATTGACGCCTCAGCCTGCGTTTCTCACCACAGAGGCCCGCGGACCGTGGGGACGATGGTACCTTTGGTACGTTTCGCTGCCGATTCGTGGCCGTAGTACCGTCGTTTCTGGATCCCCCATCGCGTACCGCACCGGGAGTACCATCGTCCCCTATCCCCCCCTACGGGCTTGCGGCGTCGGGACAGGCAAATTATGAGCGGGCCTTCGCGGACGGCAACGCGGGGAGGATCGATGGACGAAAAGAACGCTAGAGAAAGGACGGAGGCCGAGGCCCGCAACGAGCTCCTCGACATGGCACGCGGCAAGACCGGCGCAGTTCCGGAGCACGTACTGGTCGACCACGTGCTGGCGGTAACGGCCGGATCGAACTGGCCCGTGCGCGCCGAAGCCATGCGGGCGGTGTTGCGGCGCTGCGCGTTCGGCAAGCGCGATCGCCTGCACGTCGCGATGCGCCCGCCGGAAGACCAGCCGCTCGGCATCTATCGAACCGGCCGCGACGGGTCGTCCACACGGCCGTACCGCACCCTGATCGCCGGGGTTCAGCCGCTCGGCACCAGTTGCGACTGCGCCGATTTCCTGCGCAACTCGCTCGGTCTGTGCAAGCACGCCATGGCCGCCCTCGACGACGTCTACGGGCGGCCGCGGGCGCTGCGCCGGGCGCAGGCGATGCAGTCGACCGATGGCCTCCCGGTCCGCCCGACGATGCTCTGGGATCCAATCCGGCCGTTGCGTGGACCGGGCGATTGGCTCGAACGGATCGCCCTGCACTTCGGTACCTCCACCGAGGGCGCACGCCGGTTGGCCACCGTCGACCGCCTGTTCGCCGCCGGCTCCGGCCCGATCCGCCGACTTCGCGAGGCCCATGCAGACGACGCCGGGGCCCGACTGCGGACGATCGAGGCGCTCCTGCGCCTGGTCGGCGCAGGTCGACACTCCGCATCGCCGATCGTCGCCACGGAGCCGGCGGTCCCCGCGTTGCTCAGGGCCGAACGCGAGCGCCTGCATCACCTGACGGTCCATGCCCTCGCTCCGCGGGAGATCGCGCGCGCCATCGCCACCATGCGGCAGAAGCCCTACCCTTACCAGCTCGAAGGCGTGCAGCGGTTTCTCCGCGAGGGACGCCTGTTGCTGGCCGACGACATGGGACTCGGCAAGACCGCGCAAGCGATCGCCGCCTGCCACGTGCTGTGGGAGGGCGAACGCATCCGGCGCGGGCTGCTCGTAGTCCCTGCCAGCCTGAAGCCGCAGTGGCTGCGCGAATGGGCGGCGTTCACCAACGTGCCGATCGCCGCCGTCGACGGTTCGCCCGGCGAGCGACTCGCTGCCTATCGCCGCACCAGAAGCGGCTACCTCCTGATCAACTACGAATTGCTGTTGCGCGACTTCGACGCCGTGAGCGCCTGGGCACCGGAGGTGGTCGTCCTGGACGAGGCCCAGCGGATCAAGAACTGGGCGACCAAGAGCGCGGCCTACGTCAAGCGCCTGGCACCGCGATACCGCCTCGTCCTGACGGGAACGCCGATGGAGAACCGCATCGACGAGTTGGCGTCGATCTACGACTGGGTCGACAGCTACGCCCTCGAACCCAAGTGGCGACTCGTGCCGTGGCACACGACACCGGTGGACGGCGAGCGGGCAATCGGCGGGGCTCGCAACCTCGATACCCTGCGCACCCGTCTCGCCCCCACCATGCTCCGCCGCACCCGGCAGGAGGTGCTCGACCAGCTCCCGCCGCGCACCGACACGATCGTTCCCGTCGACCTGACCGCGGCGCAGGCCGAGGAGCACGACGCACTGATCAGGCCGATCGCGTCGCTCCTCCAGCGCGCGCGGCGCCGCCCGCTCATGCAAGCCGAGTTTCTCAAGCTGATGCAACTGCTCACCACGCAGCGCATCATCGCCAACGGGCTTGCCCAGTTCCGCTTCGGCGAACTCTGGCCCGCGCTCGCCGATCGCGCGCCCGAGCCCGCCCTAATCGACAGTCTCTCCAGCCCCAAGCTGCTCGAGCTACACGAGCTGCTCGACCACATTGTGCTCGGGCAGCGCCGCAAGGCGGTCGTATTCAGTCAGTGGCGCCGCATGCTCGATCTCGCCTGTTGGGCGACCCGCGATCTGCTGGCCCGCGCCGGGCAGCGCGCCGTGTTCTTCACCGGTCGCGAGGGGCCCGCTCGCCGCACGCAGAACCTCGTCGACCTGCACGACGATCCGTCGGTGAGTGTGCTCTTCGCCAGCGATGCGGGTGGGGTTGGCCTGAACCTGCAAAAGGCCGCGAGCTGCTGCATCAACATCGACCTGCCCTGGAACCCGGCCGTCCTGGAGCAGCGCATCGGCCGCATTTACCGCCTCGGTCAGAAGCGCCCCATCGACGTCTACAACCTCGTCACCCAGAACAGCATCGAGGCCCGCATCGCCACCCTCGTGGCGGACAAGAAGGCGCTGTTTTCGAGCCTGTTCGACGGCTCCACCGACGAGGTTTGCTTCGACCGCTCCGGGTCGTTCCTGACGCAACTGGAACGCATCGTCGAGCCGGTCGCCGTTCCCGAACCGGAAGATGCGGATCTCCAGCCAGAGGAGACACCGCTCGCCCGCGAACTCGAGGCGATTATGGCGGCAGCCGACGAGAGCGCCGACCTGCCGGCTGCCGCGGCAGCGCCCGCGCCCGCGAAGCGTCACGGCATGGAAGGCGTCGCCAGCGGTACCCCCGTCGACGTCGGGCAGTTGTTCGCCAGCTTGAAGGTCCGCACGACCGCCGACGGCGGCATGGCGATCGAAGCGCCGCCCGAGGCGGCCGGCACTCTGGCCAGCGTCTTCGAGGGTCTGGCGCGACTGCTCCGCATGCAGAACCCCCAGTGATCCCCCGTCCAGCGCGAGATCCGCCGAGGACTTTGGGTCAGTAAACGGCGCATCTCCGAACGCATCGCGTCGACCCGGCCATGCACCTGCACTGCATCGAGGCGGATCCCAGAACACGTAGGGCGCGCGCGCAGCGGGAACCAGGAAAACCCGTTGTGCTCGTTCACATCGGCACGCTGCTCCCGGCCCGCTCCCGCATCCGTGCGCCGAAGCTGGTGATCGAAGCGGCCTGACCCAGCCCGTCCGCTCCCTTCGCTGGGGCGTGAGTCGCCCCCACCCAGTTTCGCCGTCGGAATCGGCACCATAGCCCGGAAATCGGGTCGTCCTCGGGGGTAAAACCGAAACTTTACAGCAAGTTGCAGAGGTGCCACCCTGCAAGAACAGGGTTCAGGGTGCAGGGTGCGGGGTGCGTCTGCAACCCGGAACCCTGCACCCCGTACCCCGTACCCGCGAGCCGCGCCCCACAGGCGCGGCGAGCACTGAGCCGTGTTGGATTCGAACCAACGACCCTCTGCTTAAAAGGCAGATGCTCTACCTCCTGAGCTAACGGCTCGCGCGGGCGGACGCCTCTCTTATCGCCAGTGGCGGCGCCCTGGTCAACGGGCGAGGAGGGCTAGTAGGGTCGTGGGGGTCGTGGGGTCCCGAATGGGAAAGCTCAGGACCTCAAGACCTCAGGACCTCAAGACCTCAGGACCTCAAGACCTCAAGACCTCAAGACCTCAGGACCTCAGGACCTCAGGACCCCCGGGGGGTGTCGACGCGGGCCGGGGTCGTGGTAATGGACGGTTCGGTAGCCCCGCCGGGCGCGCCGGCCGCGCAGCGGGACCCCGCATTACGATAGACGGAGACGGCAGCCATGTCAGACCTTCCCCGGGAACTTGCAACAGTCGAAGAATGCGTCGAGTGGGCGATCGCTACCGTGGGCAACCGCATCGTCCTCGGTGCGCCGCTCGGGCTCGGCAAACCCAACCAGCTCATGAACGCATTCTACCGGCGCGCCTGTGCCGACCCGTCCCTGCACCTGACGATCTTTACCGCCCTGTCGCTGGAAAAACCGACGCCCGAAAGCGACATCGAGGCGAGGCTTCTCGAACCCTACCTCAGCCGCCATTTCGGCGACTACTGCGATCTCGAATACCTCCAGGCCGTGCGCTCCGATTCGCTGCCGCCCAACGTCCGCGTCCACGAATTCTACTTCCGCGCCGGCTCGATGACCCGCGTCGCCGCCGCCCAGCGCCATTACGTCTCCACCAACTACACCTTCGTCGCCCGTGACCTCCTCGAACGCGGCGTCAACGTCCTGGTGCAACTCGTGGCGGAACAGGACGTCGACGGCCGCCGCATGCTGAGCCTCTCCGGCAATACCGACGTAACCCTCGACCTCGTACCGATGCTCGAGGAACTGCGGCGCCAGGGACGCACCTTCGTCACGATCGCGCAGGTCCACCGCGACCTCCCCTTCATGTACAACCGTGCCATGGTCGAGCCGCGGTACTTCGACTTCATCGTCCGCAACCCGGCCTACAACACCACGCTCTTCGCCACGCCGAACCTCTCGGTCGGCACGACCGACTACGCCATCGGCTTCCACGCCAGCACGCTCGTCAAGGACGGCGGCACTTTGCAGATCGGCATCGGCGCGTTGGGCGACGCGCTCGTCTACGGCTGCCTGCTGCGCCACCGACACAACGCCGCTTACCGCGAGGTTGCCGCCGGGCTCGGCGCCGACCCCGCTCTCGTCGACCGCGTCGGCGGCCTCGCGCCGTTCGAAAAGGGCCTTTACGGCTGCAGCGAGATGTTCGTGAACGGCTTCGTACAACTGTTGCGCGCCGGCATCCTGACCCGGGCCGTGTTCGACGAGCCGCGCCTGCAGCGCCTGTTGAACGAGGGACGGATAGCAACCACGGTCGATAACCGCACGCTCGCCACACTCGCGGCGGAACGCGTCATCTCTCCGCAACTGACCCGCGCCGACGTCGACTTCCTCCGCTACTGGGGCATCCTCCGCCCCGAAGTCGGCTTCGACGACGGGCACCTGATCGTCAATGGCACGAGAATTCGGGCCGACCTCGACGATCCCGAAGCCTACGAGACGGTCTGCGAGTGGGCCCTTGGCGATGCTCTCGCCCACGGCGTCGTCATGCACGGGGGCTTCTTTCTCGGCCCCGCCGACTTCTATCAGGCGCTGCGGGACATGCCGCGTGCCGAGGCGGAACGCATTGCCATGGACAGCGTGCGCCGCATCAACCGCATCGACCAGCCCGACCTCCAGGCCCTGCAGCGCACCGCCGCACGGTTCGTCAATACCGCCATGATGGTGACTCTCAGCGGCGCGGTCGTCTCCGACGGACTCGAAGACGGTCAGGTGATCAGCGGGGTCGGCGGCCAGTACAACTTCGTCGCGCAGGCGCACGAGCTGCCCGACGCCCGCTCGATCATCTGCCTGCGCGCGGTCCGCGGCACCGGCCGGCACGCCGCCTCGAATATCGTCCCCAGCTACGGCCACTGCACCGTGCCCCGGCACCTGCGCGATATCGTGGTGACCGAATACGGAGTCGCCGACCTCCGCGCCCGCAGCGACGAGGAGATCGTTCAAGCGCTCCTGAACATCGCCGACTCGCGCTTTCAGGACGACCTGCTCGACGCCGCCCGCAACGCCGGCAAGATCGACCCCGACTACCGCGTCCCCGAACGCTATCGCAACAACCTTCCCGAACGGGTCCAGGGCGAGATCCAGCGCTGGCGCAAAGCGGGACACTTCCCGCCCTTTCCGTTCGGCACCGATTTCACCGCCGACGAGATCGTCCTCGGCGCGACCCTGAAGAACGTCAAGGCGATGATGGACGAACCCCGCACGCTCATTCGCCAGCTCATCCGCTCGTTCACCCACGAGGTGCACGAAGAGGAAGCCGGCCGCTACCTGCAACGTATCGCCCTGGAACACCCCCAGACCGCCAAGGAAGTTATCCTGCAACACCTGCTGCTCCTGGAGCTCGAAGAGCGCGGACACCTGCGGCCGCTGTAGCCGGCACGCGCGGCTAAGTAGTGATGGGCACAATTACGGCGACGTATTCCGTACGACGCTTTCCGTTCGCCCCGAGTAGCCCCGTTTTCTCAGGGGCGTATCGAGGGGCAGCCTGGCGGGCGGCTTTGCGGCCCCGCCCCTCGATACGCCGCCGGAAAGATGGTGCTACTCGGGGCGAACGGAATACGCTGCCGAATTAATGAACCGGAGTACTACGGCCGGTGTAACCGGCGTCGTCTCGACCGAATCCGATCGCAACCCAACCGAGCACTTACGAGGCCAGAACGCGCATGGAACTTGGCGAACACGAACTGCGTATCCGGTGCGACGGCGGCGACCTTCGCTTGCATCGGATAGAACACGGACTTCCCGTCGTCACCGCGGGCGACTTCCGCAACGGCCTTTACGGCATCGGCCGCGTCCAGGCCCACGACCGCGGCATGCAAATGGAACTCACCCGACTCGCCGTGAAAGGCCGCCTGGCGGAACACCTGCCCGCCGGCGAGGCCCTGCTGGCCATGGACACCGGCATGCGCCGTTACAACCTGTGGCACTTCGCCCAGCAGGCGGTCGCCGCCGTCGATCCGGAAAC
Source organism: Candidatus Binatia bacterium (assembly GCA_023150935.1). Lineage (NCBI taxonomy): Bacteria > Candidatus Binatota > Binatia (SeqCode) > Binatia bacterium. The sequence goes on from JAKLJW010000003.1 coordinate 134,223, forward strand.
CTACGCCGAGGCGCTGGCCTTCTGCCAGGGCGTCAACGACCAGTTCCGCGATCGCCCGCCCGCGGAGTTCGCGCTCATCGACTATCGGCCGGAACCGTGGACTCCCGCCGACTGTCTGGCCGTCGCCAAGGTGGTCGCGCTGATCGACATGGACGAGACCCAGGGCTGGATCAAGAAACTGATCGTGCAGATGATCCAGGCGGGGGTCTCCGTCGCCATGTTGAAGGAGATCTTTCCTTACATGACCGAGGAGCCCTCGGCGGCGTACCTCGACGTCCTCAGGCAGGTAAAGCTCCCGCACCCCTACGTCCCCGCCACTGTCCCGTGGGCCGCCGTCCCCCGCCTGCGCACCAGCAGCCACTGGATGCTCTCGGGCACGCGCACCGTCACCGGCAAGCCCCTGCTCGCCGGCAGCCCGGAACTCGACACGGCACGGCTGCCCGCGATCTGGCAGGAGATCTTACTGCGCGTCGGCGACTTCTACTGCATGGGCGTCTACATCCCGGGCACACCCATGCCCGCCCTCGGCCGCACCAACACGCTGGCGTGGAGCGCCACTTACGCCGGCATGGACGCCATGGACTACTTCGTCGAGGAGGTGCGCGACGGCGCCTACCGGCGCGAAGACCGCTGGGTGCCGTTCGCCGTCCGCCAGGAAACCATCGCCGTCAAAGGCGCAGCACCCCGAATCGTACGCTTCTACGAGAACGAACACGGCGTCCTCGATGGCGAACCTGCCGCCGGGGGCTACTACCTCTGCCTCGCCATGTCGATGCGCGACGCCGGGGCGCAGACCCTCGGGCGCTTCACGCGCGCGTACCGTAGTCGGACCGTGTCCGAAGCCATGGAGCACTTCGCGCACGTCGACGCGCTGGCCTTCAACTGGGGTCTGGCCGACAGCGCCGGCAACATCGGTTATCGGATGAGCGGCCGTTGCCCAATCAGGCCGGCCGGCTGGCGCGGCTTCCTGCCGCTGCCGGGGTGGGACCCCCAATGCGATTGGCGCGGTCTCCACGACCCGGCGAAGCACCCTCGCCTCCTCAACCCCGAGTCGGGCTACTTCGGCACTTCCAATCAGGACCTCAATCACCTCACCGACGTACACATACAGAGCATGCCGATGAGCGACGACCGTGCCGCCCGAGTCGCCGAACGGCTGGCGGCCCGCACCGATCATTCCGCCGAGAGCACGCAACGCATGCAGTACGAGGTGTACGGCAAACACGCCGAACGCTTCATGCCCCTCCTCCGCACGCTACTCCCCGACACACCCAACGGCCGACTCCTGCGCCACTGGGACCTGCATTACGCATCGGATTCGCTGGCCGCCGACCTGTTCGAACGCGTCTACCGCGAGATCCTCCTGACCGTCTTCGGCGATGGCGGCGTGGGCCGCGAGGTCATCGCCTATCTGCTCGACAACAGCGAGATCTTCAACATGTACTACGGTCAATTCGACAACGTGCTGCATCGCGAGACGTCGCTCTGGTTCGGCGGCAGGACCCGCGAGGCGGTGTTCGGCGAAGCGATCGGACGCGCCCTGCTCGCCGACCCGGTCCATTACGGCAGCACCCGGATGGTAACGATGAAGAATATCGTCTACGGCAACGTCACCGCCGACTTCGATTACGGACCGATCGAGATCATCGGCGCGCGCGGCACCATTTCCCAGGGAGCGATCTTCAAGGCCCCGGGCGGACGCATCGGCACCTTCTCTCCCGCGATCCGTTTCGTCGCCGACATGGCCAACGACGACTACCACTCGTGTCTTGCCGGTGGCGCCTGCGAGCAGCCGGCGTCACCGTGGTACACCACGGGCGTCGCCGACTGGCTGGCCGGACGGTACAAAGTGGTGACGAGAGAGAAGCGGAGAGGAGCGAGTGGAGAGGAGTGAGGGGGGGGGAGAGTCGGTCGATGGGCCGGAGCGATAGGGGTGGGAGTAAGTTGGACTTACCCGGCGCGCCCCTGCCCCATCGCCGTGTTCGTTCGTAGCAGTGCCGCCGCCGAATCCGTGGCCGCGGTCGCAGCGTCGCCACCGACTTCCTCGAAACTGAATCGGAACCGGCGCAGCGTGAGACCGAGGTCCATGCAGGCCGAGGCCACCGCGTCGACCTGCTCGGGCTGCGGCGCGTGGTGGGCGAGAATTACTTCCTCCACACCGTGTCGCCGGACCAGCTCCGGCAGATGCTGCAGTCCGCCAAGTACCGGTACGCCATTCACCTGCGACCGCCATGTCGCCGGCGGGTCGTCCAGAAAACCCACGACCCGGAAACCGAGGTGCGGATTCTGCGTCGTCTCGCGCAACAGGGCCGCTCCACCGGCGTTGGCCCCATAGACCAACACGGGCCGCGCGTCGGTGATCGGCGCCGCCTTCAGAGCCTCCAAGAGCCGGAAAGAAAGCCGGCCACCCAAGACCAGGGTTGCCCCGAAGTAGAAGTCCAGCAGAAGCGTTACGACCGGACGCGGCGGTAAGCCATAGACCAACACCACCGCAGCCGCGGCAATACCCTCCGCCAAGACCAGCGCCTTGACGACCGCCAGAACGTCACCGGCGTTGGTGTATCTGTAGGTCCGGTAGTAGATGCCCTTGAACATGAATAGCCCGACCTTGATGGCGACCACCGGCAAGACGGTCCACAACAGATACTGGCGCACGCCCGGCAGCTCCAGTCCGCCGCTTGCCGCCAGCACGGCGGCGCCGTAGGCGAGCGCAAGGAAACCCGCGTCGACGGTGGCGTGAAAGCTGCGACGGTTGAACACCCGCGAGTCGAACAGGGGCAGCAACGTACCGCGGCGCAACACGTCGACCTCCCGATACCCGAGCCGGCGGAGGCCGAAGAACATCGCCAGGGCAGTGAGACCAACCAGCACGGCAAGCTGCGCGCCGCGCAGCGTTACCGCGAGAAAGGCCAACGCACCCAGCGCCACGCAGACCCCATAAAGAACGACCACGGCGCGATGGTACGTCAGGCCCATCTTCAGAAGCCGATGATGGATATGGTCGCGGTCCGCCCGCACGACGGACGCCGAACCCACGACCAGGAACCGGTACTCGTTCCGATTCGGATCGACGCGGACGACACTCAGGGCTCCCAGCACGCGGCGAACCATGGCCAGCAGGGTGTCGGCGATCGGCAAACCAAGCGCCAGGATAGGCGCCGCCACGATCACCGCCGTCGCCCCCTTGTGGGCACCCTGTATGGACAGCACCGCGAGCACGAAGCCGATGAACAGGGCGCCGGAGTCGCCAAGGAAAACCGTCGCCGGATGGAAGTTGTGGTACAGGAACCCGGCCAGCGCCCCCGCCAGCGCGACCGCAACCACGGCCGCCTCCACCCGGTCCGCCGTCAGCGAAATTGCAAAGATCGTCGCGCAGGCGATCAGACCGACCCCGGCCGCCAGCCCGTCGAGGCCATCGATGAGATTGAACGCGTTGGTGATGCCGATCACCCACAGCAGGGTCACCGGCACGCCGAGCCAACCGAGCGCGATGGGCTCGCCACCGAACGGGTTGCTAACCACCCAGATCCCGTAGCCCCCCGCCAGCACCAGCACACCCGCGACGACTTGCAGGGCGAGTTTCGCAAACGGCCCGAGCCCCCGAAGATCGTCGACGACCCCGCAGAGAGCCACCACCGCCGCCGCCAACAGGAACCACCCCCAGGCACCGTGCGCCGCGAATAGTGCCTGCAGGTAACGATCGGCCGCCACACCGACCGCAAGCGCGATCAACACCGCCGGGATCACCGCCAACCCCCCGAGACGGGGAATCGCGCCGGCGTGTTGCCGGCGGCCGCCGGGCCGGTCCACGGCTTCCAGCCAGCGCGCCAGTGCTGCCACCCGCGGCGTCAGGAGAAACGCCACGAGAAGCCCGACGAGGCTAACAAGAGCGTACTTCAGCATGATCGACCGGAGGCCACAGACCGGAAGCGGAAGGCAGACCTGCACCGTCGCGACACGGACCGGCGCGGGGCGCTCGATGGACCGGAACGGCGGTGCGGTGTGGGGCGTGCCATGACCTGCCCCCGAACGGGCGGCATGGTTCTACACCAACCCGGACAACGCCGAAACCGGATTTTGCGTTTACCCCGGCCCCAGTGGGAGCGCGAGGGTCCCGCTGGACACGACAGCGCTTAACGGACCGGCACCGCGTTTATCGGGGCAAGCCCGCCGGCGGGAACCAGCAGACCAGCCGCACCCCCGCAAGAATCCCCCCAAGACCTCAAGACCACACGCCCTCACTCCCTCAAGCCCTCGCCCCCGCCCCGCAGACGCTCGATATCCGCCCGCACCATCTCCGCAACCAGGGCGGCAAACGTGTACGACGGTTCCCAGCCGAGAACCCGGCGCGCCTTGCCGGCGTCGCCGACGAGCGTATCCACTTCGGCGGGCCGGAAGTGTCGCTCGTCGACCGCAACGTGCCGGCGCCAATCGAGTCCGACCTCGGCGAACGCGGCCTCGCAGAACTCGCCGACGCTGTGGTTGGTTCCCATGGCCACCACGTAGTCGTCGGCCTCCGGCTGCTGCAGCATCAGGTGCATCGCCCGCACGTAGTCGGCCGCATGCCCCCAATCGCGCCGCGCCTCGAGGTTTCCCAGGCGGAGGTCCTGCGCCAGCCCGAGTTTGATGCGCGCCACCCCCATGCTGATCTTGCGCGTGACGAACTGCGAGCCCCGCCGCGGCCCCTCGTGGTTGAAGAGAATCCCACTGCACGCAAAGGTCCCGTACGCTTCACGGAAGTTGCGTGTCAGCTCGAACCCAGCGCACTTGCTGATCCCGTACGGGCTGCGCGGATGGAACGGCGTCGTTTCCCGCTGCGGGGTCTCGCGCACCTTCCCGAACATCTCGCTGGAGCCCGCGAAGTAAAAGCGGCATTGCGGCTGCACCGCCCGCAGCGCGGAAAGGACGTGCAGGGTGCCGTTGATGTTCGTGTTGAGGGTAGAAAAGGCGTCGTCGAAGCTGTCGCCCACGAAGCTCTGCGCCGCCAGGTGGTAGCACTCGTCGAACTGCGCGCGGCCGAATACCTGCAGAATGCTGGCGTAGTTTTCGACCGTCGCCGAGTGCAGCGTCAGCCGCTCCCTGATATGCGCGAGGCGCGCGAAACGAGCCGTCGAGTCCTCGATCGCCACGGGCCGCACCAGACCGTACACCTCGTACCCTTTCGACAGCAGAAGCTCGGCCAGGTAACTGCCGTCCTGGCCGCTAATGCCGGTGATTAGTGCACGCCGAGTCATCGGATAATCCTCCCTGCCGAGCGGCTCGGCTCTATGCGCCTATCTTCTCTCCGACCGCCACCAGACCCATGCCCCTGCGAAGTTCGAAGTGACGTTCGAGCCGCAGCCACGGCACGAGAAGATTGGCGAAGCGCACCTGGACACCGGGTACGGTCTTGCGCCGCAGTACGCGGGCGTTCAGCCACCAGGCCAATATCCCCGGAAGGTTGAAGTAGAAAGCCTGACGAACCCTGAATCCCGCCCGTTCGAGCCTGGCAACCAGCTCCTCGCGGTCGTACCGGCGATAATGCCCGACGGCCCGGTCGATCTCGCCATAGAGCGATCGCATTGCCGGCACCTGCAAGACGAGTCGCCCACCCGCCGGCAGGAGGCCGGCGAAGGTCGCCAGCGCTTCCTCGTCGCGTTCGATGTGCTCGAGCACGTTGAGGCACAGGATCGTATCGAAGCGTTCGTCGTGCAGGTGCGCGATTTCCGCCGGGTTTTCCCAGTCGGTGGCGCGAACATCGATATTCGGGAAGCGGTCGAGGGTACGGTGCAGCACTTCGAGATGGTGCGGATCGCTGTCCGTAGCCACGACCCGTTCGCGGTTGCGCATGAAGCTGGTAATCGTGCCGATGCCGCTGCCAACCTCGAGCACGCGATCGCCCACCCACTCCGCGCACAGGCTCCACACCCATTCGTTGTAGCGCCGCGCCGCCCGTAGGCGCTTGAGCGTCTTGTAGCCCGAGTGCTCGTCTTCGAGTTCGTCGACGAACATGTACTTCAGGATGGTCCAGACGGCCGCGAAGCCGTCCTTCCAGCCGATCTTCTTGCCCTCCCAGTACTCGCGGCCGCGGTAGCTGATCGGCACCTCGTACACGCGGCAACCGAGCTTGGCGATCTTCGCCGTGATTTCCGGCTCGATGCCGAAGCGGTTGGAGGTCAGGTGCAGGCGGCGGATGACGTCGGTGCGGAAGACCTTGTAGCAGGTCTCCATGTCGGTGAGGTTGAGGTCGGTGGCCAGATTCGAAAGCAGCGTCAGCAGCTTGTTGCCGAGCGTGTGACGGAAGAACAGCACACGCCGCGGCGAGCCCGTGAAGCGGGAGCCATAAACCACGTCGGCGTCGCTGTTGACGATAGGATCGATGAGGCGCGGGTACTCCGATGGATCGTACTCCAGGTCGGCGTCCTGGACGATGGTCACACTGCCGGCAACCTGGGCGATCCCGGTGCGCACGGCAGCACCCTTGCCGGCATTCTGTCGATGAAAGAACACGCGGATCCGATTCATCGGATCGGGCGCCGCTTCCGCCGCCGCGCCGATCGCGCGGACGACTTCCGTGGTGCCGTCCGTGGAGCAGTCGTCGACCAGAACGATCTCCTTGCGTATCGGCACGGCCCGGACCCGGTCGAGCAACTGGCGCACGGTGATGCGTTCGTTGAAGACGGGAATGATGACAGACAGCAGGAAGTCTGGCGGAGACTGGAGGCCGGGGTGTTGGGGCATGGGGACGGATTCGGGTCCGGATTTCCTATCGGGGGTTCCTGCCATCTGCAATCTCAACTCGCCCCTTCCTTCATCCCCTTGATGACCGCATCGAGGATGTCACGCAACGCCGTGCGGGGTCGGTCGCCGACGAGGCGCTCGAGTTTCTCCAGCGAGGGGACGCGGCGCTGCATGTCCTCAAAGCCGCGCGCGTACGCAACGTCGTACGGGACGTAGACGATCGGCGAGGCCGAGCCGGTCTGCGACTTGATGCGTTCGGCGAGGCCGGTCATGGTGACCTCTTCGTCGTTGCCGATGTTGACGATCTCGCCGACACCCGCTCCGCTGTCGGCGAGTTTGGCGAGAATGCGAACGACGTCGCCGACGTAGCCGAAACAGCGCGACTGCGTGCCGTCTCCGTACACGGTAATCGCCTCGCCGGCCAGCGCCTGCTGCACGAAGCGCGGTATGACCATGCCGTAGCGGCCGGTCTGGCGCGGGCCGACGGTGTTGAACAGGCGCACTATGCTCACCGGGACGCGGTACTCTTCCCAGTAGGCCATAGCGAGGAACTCGTCGATCGCCTTCGAGCAGGCGTAGCTCCAGCGGCGTTTGCTGGGCGGACCCATGAGCAGGTCGTCGTCTTCGCGAAAGGGAACGGCATCGCGCTTACCGTAGACCTCGCTCGTCGACGTGATCACCACGGGCCGTTTCTTCTTGGCGGCCATCTTCAGGACCACCTCGGTGCCGCCGATGTTGGTGGTGATGGTGCGAACCGGGTCCTCGACTATCAGTTGCACGCCGACCGCCGCCGCCAGATGAAACACCACATCGGCGAGGTCGACGAGTTCCGCGACCAGCGGGTGGTGCATGATCGAATCGATGTGGTACTCGAACCCCGGTTGCCCTTTGAGGTGGGCGATGTTGCTCATGGCGCCGGTGGACAGGTCGTCGACGACGATTACCCGGTCGCCGCGAGCGAGCAGGTACTCGGCCAGGTGGGAACCGACGAACCCGGCACCGCCGGTAATCAAGGCACGCATCTCATCTCCTTCGCTGGCAGACGCTCCGCAACGATAGTTCCGGAACCCGACCCTCAGACCCCCAAGCCCCCCGGGCCCTCAGGCCCCCGAATACACTCCCTCGTACCGCTCGACCATACGTTCCACCGTGAACTCCGTTTCTACGCGGCGGCGGCCGGCGGCGCCCATGCGAGCGCGCAGGTCGGGGTCGCCGAGCAACGTTCTTAGCGCGTCGGCAAGAGCCGAGGAACTACCGGGCGGCACGACGAGGCCGGTTTCGCCGTGTCGATTTACCCATGGGACGCCGGTGGGCAGATCGGTGCAGACCACCGGTCTGGCGTGGGCCATGGCTTCGAGCTGAACGACGCCGAATGCTTCGGCGGGCGTTACCGACGGCAGCACGAAAACGGCACAGCTCCGATACAGATCGGCGAGGCTGGCGTCGTCGACATCGCCGGTCAGGGTCAGTCGGTCGGCAACACCGATTTGGCGCGCCTGTGCAATCAGTTCGTCGCGCAGCGGTCCGGTGCCGACGATGGTCAATCGTGCCTCGGGTATGCGCGGCAACGCCGCAATCAGGTGATCGAAGCCTTTGTACGACACCAGCCGTCCCACAGCGAGCAGGTGCGGTGGGCCGTGTGGCGCTGGGCGACCGTTAGCGGAGATGGCGGTAAGGTCGATCCCGTAAGGAACGACGGCGGGCACGACGCCCGCGGCGCGGTGTTCGTCGACGAGGGCGGCGAGGGCGGGCGAGGCCATGACGACGCGAGCGGCGCGGGACCATACGCGTCGGAGCACGGGGCGCCACAGATTGCGTCCGATGCGCTGGCGGACGATAGCGCTGTGGCAACTGACGACGACCGGCGCGCGGGGCGGGGTCAGGAGCAGGGCGAGATCGGCGAGCGGGTTTTGCTGGTGCACGTGGACCACGTCGGCACCGCGGGCGAGGCGACGGAACGCGCTCAGAAATGCGGGTGACACCGACACCGAGCGCAGCATGCCGGCGCTGGCCGCGCGCACGACGTTGACGCCGCCGATACACTCGCGAACGGTCCGCGGCGCGGTGTTGGCAACGACACAGGTCACCGTATGTCCACGGCTCCGCAAGCCCTCGCACAGATTGCGCAGCACCGTTTCGATGCCACCCTTGTAAGGGTGGTAGAACTTCCCGACTTGAAGGACGCGCATGGGAACAGGACTGTCGATAGGCACCGAGGAGGGCGCCGCTTTACCGGGGCACGCACCCTTGCGCAGACACTTTACCGGCCACGTCGGCAATGACCTCGCGAAACCGGGGCACGATGGTGCCGGCCACCACGTGCTTCGTTAGCCAGGCGCGACCGTTGGTTCCCAGCCGATGTCGGAGTGGCGCGTCTTTGCCCAGCGCAATCATTGATTTGGCCAAGGCCGCGACATCCATCCACGGCGCCAACAATCCGGTCTCTCTGTGGCGCACCAATTCTGCCGGTCCCCAGCGGTCGACCGCCACCACCGGCACCCCGCACGCCATCGCCTCGAGGATAGCGCGCCCGAGCCCCTCCGGACCCCGATTCGGCTGCACCAGCACGTCAAGCGACGACATCACGGCGGGCATGTCGGCTCTCTGCCCAAGGAACCGCACACGATCGCCCAGGCCACGTGCGGCAACCATCGAACGCAACTCGTCGGCGAACTTCAAGCGCTTCTCGGTGCGATAGAAATTGCCCCCGACGACGAAGAAGCGCGCCTCCGGAACGGCCGCAAGTACACTGGGCGCCGCCGCGAGGAAGAGATCCTGACCTTTGAGCGGTGTGACCGCCCCGACGACGCCGAACCGCACCTCGGCGGGAGCGCGCGGCAGATCGACCGGGGGTGCGATTCCCGGCTGGAACCGGTCGAGATCGACGAGATTGTAGAGCACTTCGATGCGCGTGTCCGGAGGCAGCACCTGCCGCGCCTCACCGGCGACGTAGCGCGAGATCGCGATGCCGGCCGCACACCTCCCACCGCAGATCCGCAAGAGCGGGGTGGAAAGCCGCCGACCGGCCAGGCCGTCGCGCAAGTACCACACCATAGGCGTGTGCAGGCCCTTGGTAACCGCCGCACCGATCACATGACTCTTGATGCCGTTGGTCACCAGGCAATCCGCGTCGAGCCCGGCCAAAGTGCGCCGCAGACGGTGCAGCAACAAGGGCAGAGCCGAAACGGCCGACAGCGCCCCCGCGAGCCCCGACAGGCCGGCGCGTTCGCCGAATCCCATGAGTCGTGCCGGCCACGGGACGATTCGGCTCTGCACTCCGATCTCCGCGAGGCGCTGACGCAGCGGCCCGTCTTCCGGCAATAGAACCGTCGTCCGCGGGTTGCCGTCGAGGCGGCGCAACAGCTCGAGCAGACTGATCTCTGCGCCCCCGATATCGGCCACCGGATTCAAGAACGCGACGTGCATCACCATGGAACAGCGACAACCGTACCCTTCGTCACTGACGCGACAGCATCCGGGAGCACGCGTCCCAGACATCGTCCACGCCGATTTCGGTCAGACAGCGCGTACGCTCCCGGATGCAGACGTCAAGGTAGCAGTGCCGGCAGGGGACATCACGACGCAGCACGATGTGCTGGGAACCCCAGGGGAACCAGCTATACGCCGGCTCACGCGCCGAGAAGACGGCGACGCACGCGCCTCCGACAGCCGCCATCAGATGCATGGCGCCGGTATCGTTGCCGACGTAGAACGCGCAACGGCGGAGCAGCGCCGCCGACTCCAGTACGCTCAAGCAACCGGCAGCGTTCAGCCAGCGACCGCGCGGCCAGCGCGCGCCCACGACACATCCCGCCGCGGCTTCGTCGGCCCCGCCCACCACCACCAGATTGACCCCGGCGTCACTGATCAGACGTTCTCCTACGGTACCGTAACGCTCCACCGGCCAACACTTGATCGCCTGCTTCGACCCCGGACAAACCGCAACCAGAGGCCGCTCACCCTCGAGGCCGCCAGCCGCCATGACTTCGTCCACGCGCTGCTCGTGCCGCTCTCGGATCGGCACGTCGAACCGTACTTGCCCCTCCCCGACGCCTGCCGCACGCACGGAATCGAGCAACCGCACCACCTCCTGCGGATAGACCCGGGCCGTACGCTTAAGTCCACCGAAGTGGCCGACTTTGTCGGACGGGCACGATACAAAGCGGCCCACTCCCGCAAGCAGAAAGAACAAACGGTCGCGATAGGCGCGCAACACGGAGTTCTTGTCGCTGCCGAGATGCACCACAAGGTCGGGCCGCTGCGCTCTCACCCGCGCCGCAACGGCAACGATCTCCCGCGGATCGGCAAGGTCCGCGGGTCGGTATGTCACGAACGCATCGAACCACCCGAACTCCCTTAAGACCTCGTCGGCCCAGAGCTTGCCGCTCGCGTCGCTTGCGGTCATGTGTATGTAGCGCGCATCGGAGAACCGTTGCCGTACCGCATTGATAGCCGGCAAGGCCACCAGCGTGTCGCCAAGAGTGCCGCACCGGTATATGAGCACTCGCCGAGGCACCGCGCCTCTCACGATCCGAACTCCCGCAGCATCGTCCGGGCCCGGTCGGTGTAGGAATTCCCGGCGGCTATCGCCAGTGCGCGCTGCCGCAGCGATTGGGCCCAATGAGGATCGGCTATCACGCGGTCCAGGCAATCGTCGATCTCCGCGGGATCGCGATAGTAGAGCGCCGCTTCGCCCTCGGGAAACAACTCCGCCTGCTCCTCCGTATAGGCGGAGACCATCAGACCGCCGCTGGCTGGGATCTCGAACGTACGCATGTTGTGTCCAGGCATGTTCAGGTCGTCGACAACGTTGAGCGACGCGCCTGCCGCGGCGTACTGCCGCGCACAATCGGCCCCGAACGCCGGCCGGCGGTGGATTACGTGCCTGTCCGAAAATGCCATCCGAGCCCGCTCCCATCTCGCACCCCACAGGGCGACGGCGTGCCTCCGCACGGCCCCCACGTGCACCTCGCGCTTGTCGCTGTGCTGCCCGACAAAAGCCACCGCGTGCTGTACGCCGCACTCCTCGCACGCCGTCGCCCTGCCCGGTCGAAAGACCTCCGGGTCGGCCGCGAACGGCAAGAAAGAAGCCGTTACGCCATCGGCACGAAGCCGGTGCGCCAATCCTCGCTCCCAGATCCACACGTGGTCGTATGCCCGGAGAGCGTCGAGGAGGTTGCGGCGCTGGGCGGACGTCTTGCGCGGGTTCCACGGGATCCCGCAATAGGGATTGTCCGGATAGTAATTCGCGAAAGGCACGCCAAGCTCGCGACGCACCAGCGCGATCGTTGCCGGCTCCAGGTACGCCCCCTTGAAGGCGACCACGAGCCGCGGCCGCACCTCGCGCGCCGCCTCCACCGTCGCAGCGTTGATCCGCCGCCAGTAAACGCTTCGCAACGCGCGCCGTATCCACCGGTTCCCGGCGCCGACACCCGCCTGAAAGTAAGCCCGGTCCGAGTCGAAGCGATGCACGTCACACGACAACCGCTCGAACGCCCGGGCGTAACTCTCCGGCAATTGACCCGGGCCGCAGGGCCCAATCACAAGGACGCGGTCGGTCGTCATCGACTCCCGCAAGCGAGGCCAATCACCCCACCGGCCGCTCAGGGCGACCGGCGGACGACCCCGAGCGCACCGCGACGCCTCGATCTCGGCGACGCGACGCCGGCACCCCGCGCGTTACCGCACCCGGAACACGCCACATCATACCCACGCTCCAACCGAGAGCGGTCATGACGATCAGCGTCTGAACGAGAGTTCCAACCACCAGCACGAAGTCGCGCTCGACGCTGGCAAAACTCAGCGCGCCGAACAGAAGAACCGACACCGCCCCTACCCCGGGAGAGGCGCGTTGGGCCCAGCCGTCACACAAGCCCAGAATCATGCCCCAGACGAGGCCACCGAGCAGGACATACATCGGTCCGTTGGCACGGTACAGGTCGCCGGCCATCGAAGGCGCAATGGCGGCCGGGTTCTCCCGGTCGTACCGATCCGTCCAGATCGTCGTCGAGAAATCGAATCCGCGCTGGACCAGCTCTTTGTTCTCGTAGAACAACCGCGGTACGAACGCGCGCAAGGCCGCATCGAAGAACACCTGTCGGTCTTCGAATGGATAATCGCTCGGCACCCGGTCCACCGTAAGAAGCAGCGAGTCGAAGCCGTGGAATCGCCGCAGCGCCTGCAACCACGCCACCTCAGTCGGGTCGCTTCCGCCCCATAGATCCTCGGCAAGGACCTCGTCGACCGAGTACCCACTCCACTGCACCATTCGCGCCGCGTTCACGAGCACCGTGCTGCCCAGGACCAATGTCACGGCGCCCGCCGCCACTACGGAAAGGCGATAACGCCTGCCCGCAAAAAGGCCCGCAACAAAGGGAAGCAACACGACCAGGAGCAGATGTTCGCGGTAAGGGCTGAGCGCCACCTGCAACACGCCGGGAAATAGACTCGCCATCCGCGCGGGCGTACCTCCAAGCGGTTCGCGCCCGCGGTAATGGTCCCACCAGGCCAGACCCGCCGGGAGGACCCAGAGACGCCCGACCACGCCGAGCGGGGTAATGAAGGCGAGCGGAATGTCGAACGGACCGTTACCCAGAGCGATACATGCCGTACAGATCGCGGTAAGCAGAAACCGCGGCACCTGCGCCGACGGATCGGCCAAGGGCTCGATCGCCACGAAGAGCCCGCGCCCGGGCACACGCACCAATGCGGCGTAGCCCACGACCAGGAAGAGCCAGTATCCGCCCGCCAGAAGGAGGGTTTCGTTTACGATCGCTGCAGGCCGATCGGCAAGTCGATAGGTCAGATTGCCGAACAATACGCTATCGTAGGAAAGCAGGGCGTATCTGACGACGAAGTTCAAACCAAATCCCAGCCACACGAAGCCAAACAGCGACATCGGCACCGCCCACAGCCGCCGCTGCCACCATCGCGGGCAAACCATCGCGCTGGCCGCCCACACCAGTATCACCACCACGGAGATCGGCCAGGTATAGGAGTCGGCAGCCAGACCGATCGCATTACCCATCTAGATCCACTTTCTAGTCAGGCGCCGACCAGCGCGGCCAACACCGGTGCGAACTGACGCTCGTAGTTCCATTCGTCGAGTACCCGTTGCCGACCTCGCTCGCCCATGGCGCGCACCTCTTCCCGGTTGCTGGCGAACCAGCTCAATGCGGCACCAATGCTCGCCGGGTCGTCCGGGTTGCAGGGTCTGGCCAGGCCCGCCTCCACGAAAGCCGCTCGCCAGTCGGACAAATCCGATACCAGCAATGCCATACCCTGCGCCAGATAATCGAAGACCTTGTTGGATGCCCCAACCATGTGGCGATGGTTAACGTCGGTGGTCGTCATCGGCATGCAAGCGAATCCCACGTCAGCCGAACGACTGGCCGCCCACAATCCCGAGCGGGTGGTCGCCGGACGTAGCTCGACGCGGTCGCCAACTCCGATCTTGCGCGCCAACGTTCTCAGCCGATCCAGATACCCGCGAGCCCCGATGGTTTCGTAACCGACGATCCGCAGGCGCACGCGCTCTCCCAGATCGCCCAGAGCTACCAGCAAACTCTCCGGTACCAGCAGACGATTAACGCTGCCGTGATAGTAGGCGGTCAAAGGGCCGCCGTCGCTCGGAGCGCGCACCCCGCCCACCTCGGAACGCCGGGGACAATTCCAGACCACCACCACGGCGCGGCTCCCGGTCTCGGCCGCCAGCAACGCGGCGCGCTCGCTGTTCGGAACGATGCAGAACCTGGCCGCGCGCGCCACCCGCCGGCGCGCGCGCATACACAACCTGGTCAGCGCACCCATCCCATCCGTCCGCGGCGCGTCGTGTTCATGGTACGCGACCGGCATAACGCGGCTCCCACTCAACAGCAGCACCGGCGGCGTCGAAAGGAGGTCCGAGGCGTATACCCAGTCCGGACGCCAGCGTATCCCGGTGGCAATCGCGTGCTGACAGAAACGCAGATACCCGGTTCGCTGCCTCCAACCGCTACCGGCGTTGGGCAACTGGCTGACACTGATGCCCGCAGTAGGTTCGATATCCAGGCCTTCCGTGCCGTAAGAACCCGCACAGACGAATTTCACTTCCCAGCCACGCTCGGCCAGCATGCGCGAGCTGTGCATCAGCGGCGGAAACCCACCGGAAGGCGCGTACTGTATGTAGAGGATGCGACGACGAGCGGACATGACAGGTTGTCTGGCTGAAAGGTATCGACCTTACTGTAGCGCTCGGCACCGGACGCCGGCTTTCGCCGAGATGACGGGGGGCGCCATCTCTCAGCGCGGGCTGGCGCCCGCAACCCAAAGCGAACAACTAGCCCGTTCGCCCCGAGTAGGAGCCCTTCCCCTGGGCTCCGTATCGAGGGGCGCGCCCCTGCCGAGCCGGTCCCTCGATACGCAGCCTGAGAAGACGGCTGCTACTCGGGACGAACGGCGAGGCGCAGCCGCTCCATGGCCTGAAGATTTCGTCGCGCCCCACGCAGAAATCGGGCGATAGTAGAATAGTGGATCAGGGTGAGCGGGGTCGCATCATATAGAATACGTTGGCGAATTAATGAACCAGAGTACTAAGCGACGGGCAGCCCGGCCACAAACGTCTCGCGCAGGCCTTCGATCAACGACGTCGCCGGCCGGCCCACACACCCGGTCAGCCGGGTCACATCGGGACGCAACACGTCACGCTCCACCGTGCGACACTTCTCCGGCACGCTGGTCGCCTCGAGCGGCAGGCCAGTGGCCTCCCTCAGTGCCGCCACCAGCTCCTCAACCGTCCACCCGCCGCCGGTGCCGACGTTGACTACGTCCGGCGGGTCGTCCACTTCGAGCAGACGGCGGAAAGCCGCCGCGACGTCGCGCACGAAGACGTAGTCGCGGACCGGCCACAGGTTACCCAGCTCCAACCGCCGCACCCCCGCCTGCACCTGCTTGACGATCTCCGGAATCAGGTGCGGATTCGTCTCGCCCGGGCCATAGACATTGAACAGCCGCACGACGACGCGCCGCGGCACGCCCGGCATACGGTCGAGATGCACCGCTTGCTCGGCCATCCACTTCGAGAGCCCGTAGGCATTGAACGGCGCCACCGCATCGGTTTCCCGGTGCGGCTCCCGCGCCGGCCTGTAAACGTCGCCGGTAGACACCAGCAGGAATCGGCGCACCCCGGATGCCTTCGCCGCCTCCCACACTCTTTGCGTGCCGACGAGATTGATCTCGTACGTTCCCGCCGGATCGGCGACGCATTCCGGAATGAAGTGCCGCGCCGCCAGGTGAAAAACCAACTCGGGCCGGCCGGCGGCAAACGCCGCCGCCACGTCATCGGCACGGCGCACGTCGCCGCGAACGAACCAAAACGACGGGCGACCGAAAAAGTCCGCCATGTGTCGCTCCGTCCCCCGCGAGGTGTTGTCGAGGCCGGTAACGTCATACCCGGCAGCCAACAACTGCCGCGTCAACTCGGAACCGACAAAACCGGCACAACCTGAAACGAATGCGTGCATGTGTCAGCCGCGGGCCGTCCGCTGCAACCGGTCGCTAGCGGTCCGGCGGCGGGCCTCGTCACTCATATGGTCCCAGAAAGCGCTCGCCGTTGAAGTGGATGATGTGCGACGGAAGAGGATCTCGTCAACGAGGCGATCAAGCTCTTCCTGCCCAGGAAAACACTTCCCAATCCGGCGCCCGAGATCGACGAGAGCAGAACGTGTGGGATAGGGCAGTGACCGCAAATCGGAGGCGTTGACCTGCGTGTGACCGCTGAACTGCCTGAAATATGCGTCTACGAGCGACGAGTTCAGGTACGCTGCGAGCCCCTTAGCGAGGGTTGCCGGGAGACCGGCGCCGCGCGCATGGAAGTAGTTCAAGTGGTTCTCGAAAGCGACCTGTGGTGCGTTGACACGCATCGGGTCGTAGACGGCCGCAACAATGCGCCTCCGTTCCTCCTTCGCCGAGAATCGCCTCGTCAATACGTAATGGCCTTCCGGGACCACCAGTTCGTGCGCCCTTGGCCCGAGAGCGAGCGCGTTCGGCTTGCGTGTATTGCCATTCGGCCATTCGACGAAACCCTGCTTGAAGTGACAGGGGTGGATGAGCGGCACCGTGTTCTTTCCCGGTTGGGAGCGAAGTAGGTCGCGGGCTCGGAAATCGACAACCCGCCCCGTGGACACCGTGAATCCGAGGTTGGCAATTGCCCCTTCCAGCCTGCTGATCTGATCACGGGTCGACTCGCCGTCTTTGTCCGCGACGACGTGCATGACAGCGTGGCGATCGCTCGGCCGAATAAGCTCGTCGTGCTTGATCCGTCGCATGCGCAGGTCGGCGCCACCCGGCTCAGCGCTCGCGGAGACCACGACGGCGGCGCCGTCTTCGGTGTTCTTCACGGCGTGAAAGACCACGTTTTCTTGTAGGACCTTGTCGTCCGCGAAGGCTGTATCGCGCGCGTCGAATACGTGTACGCGACGGAAACGCATGTCTCGCAAGAAGTAGCGGCGAAACGGCTCGAAGTACGGACCGTTGCAGAAGCTCCTCGGGGTGATGGCGACCATCTCTCCGCCCGGAACCAGCAGTCGCGCCGCAACCGCCACGAAGCCCGTGTACAGGTTTGTCGTCTCCAGCCCTACGGAACGAAGGAGCGAGCGCTCCCGGGACTCCGTGCGGATCTTGCGGTAGGGCGGGTTGAGGATGGCGAAGTCGAATCGCTCCTGTTCTCCCTTTGCAAAAAGATCACCGGCGAGAGCCTTCGTACCTGCCTCAAGAAAGTCGTTGTCTACAAGCCGGGCCTGAAAGACAACGCCAGATTCCTCGCATCCGACCCGGCAGAGATCCAGTGTCTCGCGTAAATAGCCGGCAAGCAGCGGATCGATCTCGTAAGCCGTGAGAGCGATCTTAACTGGGCGCCTGGGCAGTTGGCACAGCGCGACGACCAGGGCTGCGCCCAGCGCGCCGACCCCGGCACCGGGGTCTACGATGCGAACTTCGGACTTGCTGCAGCCGAACATGGCCGCCATGAAGGTTGCGATCGGTGTGGGCGTGAGGAATTGTCCCATCTGAGCACGGTGTCCTGGGTCCAAGCGCTCGGAGGCCTCCTTGCGGTACGCGTCGACTACCGACAGCAGCCCACCGGCGCCTACCTCCCGAAGCTCGTGCTCTCGTGCGCTGATCATGCTCATCACCAGATCGCCATCCGTGTTACGCTAACAACACAACAACCGCCCACCAGGCCCCCAGGCCCTCAGCCCCCCAATCCCACCTTACCAAGCACCTCCACCATCTTCCCCGCTACCACGCCGGGCGAGAAGCTCCGCTCGATGCACGCCCTGCCAGCCTCCGCAGTTCGGCGGTGCATCGCAGGGTCGCGGAGCAGCTCGACGGTGTGGGCGACCAGATCGTCGTCCGTATCGCCCAGCCGCACCGCCGGGTCCGGATCGGCGTCGAGTCCTTCGAAGCCTTCGCTGTTGACCACGCACGGCACGCCGAAGGCCATGGCCTCCAGCACCTTCACCTTCATCCCGGTGCCGACCGGCGGCGCGTAGAGGAGCACGCTGAGGCGCGCGAATGCGGCTCTCGGATCGGGGAAGCTGTCGAGGATCTCGACGTCGGCGTCACGCACGAACGGGCCAACGAACCGCTGCGCCTGCCAGCCGCCAACCACGAAGCGCACCCCGGGCACGGCTGCACGAATGCGCGGCGCCAGCCGCTCGACGAAGTGCCGGGCGGCGTTGCGGCTCGGGGCCCAGAACATCGACCCGAGGACCCCCACCGTCGGCACCGCCGGTGGCGAGACCGGCTCGTACAGTGCCGGGTCGACGCAGATCGGCACCACGTCGATCGGCGCCCGCACCCCGTGCTCGCGACAGAACCTTTCGAGTCGGCTGCTCGTGGCCCGAATGCGGCCGACCCGGCGGGCGGTCGACAGCTCCGCGCGGCGCGCCTGCACGCGCTCGCGTCGGCGGTCGTCGCGGTTGTCGTCGCCGGCACGTGCCAGGTCCATGAATCGAAAATGATGCAGTGAGAGCAGAGTGCGACTGTCATCCTCGACTGCACGCGCCGTCTCCGGCATCTCGGCGAGGATTGCGTCGTAGTTGCGTCCCACCTCCGCGCGCGCCGCCCGGCCGAAATCCGACTGCGCCAGTTCCCAACCGCTCCGCCAGAGGCTGCGAAGCTTCCGTTCGAGCAGCGGCCGCGGCGCCGGAGGACCGAAGAAACGGAAGTCGATCGGCGCGCCCTCGAAGTATGCCATGCCGGCGCCGTTGGCCGCCGGCAACCGCACCGCAAGCACGGTCAGACGGCATCCTAGTCCGGCCATGCCTCGCAGCACGGGCCCGAAATACCGACCCACCGTGTTGCTCCAGGGGTCAGGCGCGTCGGGGAGAAGAACGAGGAGATTTCGGTTCGAGCCTAACGCCATAACGACCCGCACTGCTCATCCCGCGTGTGCCCGATCAGCGTCAGCGCATGACCCCAATATGGATCGAACGGGGTGCGGCGCTCGAAATGGAATCCGGTGTACCGCTCTATGCGCGCGGTGACCGGGTTGAGGAGGAACTGGTCCCAATCGCGCAGGAACGAACTGCCGTGAATGAACCATTGCGCCAGGCCGATCCTGCTCGCCATCCGATCCAGCTCGCGCCGCGTGTACGGGATCTCCAGCCCCCAGATCCACGTGCCGCGGGTTTCCTGCCACCACTTGCGGGCGCGATAGGGAAAGCAATGCGCGTTGGGAACGCTGATGGCAACCATGCCGCCGGGGCGCACGGCTGCCACATGGCCACGGCATGCCAGTTCGCGATCGTAACCTGCGAAGTGCTCGACGGTCCCGTACGATACCGCCACGTCGAACCGCCCGCGCAATTCGGGATCGAGCGCCAGCAAGTCTCCGGTGACACAGACCGGCTGCAGTCCGGCGACGCCGAACTTGAACCGCGCCAGATCCAGGGCGCGATCGTTAGCGTCGAGCAGGGTCGTGACCGCTCCCTCGATGGCGAGCAGCAACGAGATGTCCCCGGTTCCCGCGCCCAGCTCGATCGTCCGCAACCCGCGCACACCACCGAAGTGGCGCACCAAGGCATCGCGAATCGCGCGCCACCGCAGCGTACGCTGCTCGCGCCGGATCGTCTTACGCACGCCCTCTTCCGTCAGGTGTGTGTCCTGCCAGACCGCCCGCCACACCCCCGGCTGCGACCGGCTGGTCGAGGTCCCGTTCATGCAGCCACCCGCAGCGGTGCAACCATCCTGCTGACGAGTGCCCGGACTTCGTCCCGCGAAAACGCTCGTAAGACCCCATACAACGCGAGAACGCCGGCCAGTACGGCGAGGACGGCGAACGCCGCCAGACGCGACTTCACGAGCGCATCGAGTACGAACGCAAACGCACTACCGATGACGACCATCTCGAGAACCGGGAGAGCGACTCGCCACAGCATGAACGAAATCGGGTACCTCGCCATGCGCTGCCAGACGACCATTTGTCCGATACCGGCACCACCCAGGTAAATGCTCACCGCGATTCCGATCGCGTGCGCCGAACCCACCCAGGGTCCGAGAACCATCGCCGTCAACAGACCCGTTGCCGTAGCGATCGCCGACACCAGGCAGTTCACCCGCGGCTGATTCCAACCCTCGACACAACTCCCATCGAACGAACCGACCGACACGAGCCAGAATCCGACCGTGAGGATGCGCAGAAAGAACGTCCCGTTCGCCGCCATCTCGGCTCCAACCCACGCATCGAGGAATCGGTCGCCCCATAACAACAGGGCGATCGCGACGGCCGCCGTGAGCACGTGCACCATGCGCGCCCCGGCGAGGTACTGGCGGATGAACGGATCGCGATCGAACCGACCGACCGCGGCTATCGGATAAATCGCGTTCACCGCGGGCGCCCCGGCGATTACGTTTACCCGTTGCGAGAAGTTGAACGGCACGCTGTAGAACGGCAGCGCTGCCGCACCCGCCCAGCGCGCCATGAGGATCTTGTCACCCTGGAACATCAACATCTGGAAGAGCCGGGTCATATAGCTCCACAGCGAGAACCCCAACATACTGGAGAACTGCCGCCGGAACGCCGGCCAACCCGCCTGCTTACGCAACAACGCCGCACAGGCCAGGAACCCGGCGGCGAGCCCGACAGCGACACCGCCGCACTGCGCCGCCGCTGCACCGACAGCGCCGTGCCCGAGCCATGCCATGGCGGCGGCACCGCCGACCGAGAGCGTCAGCGTGCCGGACCCGAGCGCCGTCGCAATCGAGAACCGTCGCAGGCCCCGCAGGGTGTTCACAAACACCCCCGACACGCTCGAGCAGAGAAACGAAAGCGCCGAAAACCGGAGGACCACCGTCGCGGTGGCCGCATTCATCTCGTCGAACCGGAGCACCACGCGGCTTATCCATCCCGCCGCCACAATCACGACCGCCGCGAAGACGAGGCCGACAATAAGATGATACACGCTGGCCGCGGCTATCGTCGTACCAACGAGCGGTCGGTCCCGCTGTGCGTCGGCCTCGGCAACAAACTTCGCCGTCGTCCACCCGAGGCCGAGATCCAGATACGACCCGAGCGCGGCAACCGAAAAGGCAACTCCGTAGATCCCGTACTCCGTCAGACCCAACCCGCGCACCATGATCGGCACGCTCAACAGACCGAGGAGGATGCTCCATATGGCCGCCGCGAACGACAGGACTCCTGCGCTCAGGAGCGACTGGCGGGTGGAGTCGGGCATCTGCGAACCGCAGCGGTCGTGGCGGCGGAGCGTGCCGCGGCCGACCGCGCGCGCCAGGTCCGTCGTGAACGCGCCAGCACCTGTTCATAAACTTGCAACGTCTCTTCCGCAGTTCGCCGCCACGAGAACTGCCGGACCCGCGCAAAGCCCCGCGATCGCAGGTCGGCGCGCAGGCCAGCGTCCGCTGCCGCCCGCTCCATCAAACGCGCCAGCGCAACCGGATCGTCGGGATCGAAGTACATCGCCGCGTCGCCGGCAATCTCGGGAATTGCCGTTCGTCGCGCGGCGAGAATGGGCGTACCGCACGCCATCGCCTCGACCAACGGCAGACTGAACGACTCCCACACGGAAGGGTTCACGAACAACTCGGCGCCACGGTAGAGCGCCGGCAGGTCTGCCGTTTGCGCCTCGATCAACCGTAGCTTCGGAAAGCAGGGGTGGTCTCGCCAGCGGCGAACCAGATCGGCGTATCCGTAGCGGTGCAAGCCCACGACCACCAACTGGCGATCGGGAAGCTCGGCGCGCGAAAACGCCTCGATCAGTCCGACGACGTTCTTGCGCGGATCGTACCCGCCAACGAACAGAAGGTAGGGGGCATTCACCTCGTACCGCTGCCGCGTCGCAACATCCCCGGCGGCGGGCTCGGCCGAGAACTCCTCGGATGGAGCCAGATGTACCCGATGCACACGTCTTGCCGGCGCCACCCCTAACCGCACCAGCGTCTCCCGCGTCGTATCCGACACCGTCAGCACCGCGTCCGCACACCAGCGATTGATCAATTCGTTCTTCCAGTACCACGCCACGCGTTTTCGTCCCGGAAACAACGTCCGCCAGTGCGTACGCTCGTAGGAGTCATGGACCGTGACCACGAGCGGACACGGCGACCAGACCGGCAGACCACGATCAGCGGGGGCGTGGAAGACATCGATCCTCTCGCGGCTCAGCCGCCGGGGCAGGGCCCAGTCGTACCACATGAGTTCCCGCGACGCGTCGAAGACGACGACACGGGCTCGCACCCCCGCGAGGTGCTCCGGAAGGACCGGTTTCCGGGCGAACAACACCAGGTCGAGGTCGGGCAACCCGGACAACGCACGCAGCAAATTGGCTGTGTAGCGAACCAGCCCGCGGGTCTCGTTCGACTGAAGTACGTTCGCGTCGAAGCCAATTCTCATTGACATGCACCGATCACGGCCTGGCCACGACCAGCAACAGGTTCCCGGCGTTGGCGACAAGGCTTTCCAACCCGTGCAGCATGCGGGTCGCAACGAAACCGCGCCACGACAGGCCTCTGCCGTCGCTCAACGGCGGGGACGCCGTGGTCACCTCGATCCGGCCGAAGCCGGCGTCCCCGAGCAACTGTGTCAGCTCGGCCGCGGTAAACTCCCGCACGTGCCGCATCGGGTTGCGGACCCCGGCGCCGGCGTAGAACGGATAGTCGGGGTCGTCGAGGCGAGGATACACGGAGCGGCCCCGCAGCAGCGCCCAACGGTTTGCCATCGAAGCGTGGTTCGGCGTGGTCAACATCAACAAGCCGTCGCCGCGCACCACCCGCCTCGCCTCGCGCAACATGTGCGACACGTCCCCGTCGAGGTGTTCGATCAGCTCGCAGCAGACAACAACGTCGGCGGCACCGTCGCCCGCCGGGAACGGTTGCCGTTCGACGTCGCATGTGGCCACCGTCACGCCGAGCCGCTGCATATGCGTCTCGAACTCGGCACTGGTAACGAGTGTCAGGGCGACGACGCGGGCCCGGTCGTGTTGGCTGAGGAGAGCCGCGAGATGCCCGGGATACGCACCGACGTCGATCACGTTTGCCCCCCCCAGTGATCGACCGCATGCGTGCCTTAGCCGGTCGAGGGTCACCGCATACCGCCAGGCGCTCGCCGCGAGGTAATCGGCGTGCCGCCGTGAATCCTCCGCGGACAGACCAGGCGCAGCCGCGAGCAACTCCCGAACCTGCCCGTCCACGACCGCGATTTGTCCCACGGTGAGCATCACGAACTCGGCGGTCGCCGCGCCATGATCAACAAACCGTCGGCCCGATCGGCCCCGATGAGATAACAGAGAACCCGTTGCGTAAAGAGCTTAACGTGTCGGAGCGGCGTTAACCGCTCCGGAAGCAGCTTGTAGCGCCGGGCCTCCGGCTCCAATCCCGAAACGAGCGCCCACGTGAGGAGGTCGTGCAGGGGGTACAGGTGCACGTGCGTCTCGTCGCCGCTGAACGGAGAAAGGATGCACGCTGGATTTGGAGTGCTCAAGAACAGCCACCCGCCGGGAGCGACCCAGGAAAGCAGTCGTTCCCGCAGCAGCAACCCGGCCTCCAACGGCATGTGCTCGATGACTTCGAAACAGAAGACAGCGCCGAATTGCCCGGCGATCTCGTCGGGATGCTTCCAGGTCGTCTCGAACTCCGGCGACGCATCGAACGTTTCGTAACTGCCGCTGTACCCCGCGGCGAGAAACTTCTTGCGCAGCGACTGGTCGCCGGCGCCGAAGTCGAGGATGCGGTCCACGGTCCGCGCGCGGCGCCACACCAGTTCCTCGACCTGATTGAAATCCGGCCGCCGCTGCCAGTACACGCAGGGCGCCGGTATGGCCATCGCACGCTCGCGCAACTGCATGCGCTGCCAGTAGGTCGCGAAGTGCGGCGTCGGGGACGACGCCGGTGCGGCTCGTTGGGAGGTTGTAGGATTCATCGCCGGGCAGGCTACCGCCATTCGGGTGAACCGGGGTTCCCCGCCGCGTTGCGATCGATCGTTCGCTCCCGTTTCACAGCGCTCACCGCCGGCGGCGGAGCCGGCCGCCGGCGAAACTTATTTCGGATTGTAGACTTCAGATCCGACATCCCAGATCCACGATCTCACACGCCTCGCACCGTCTGCCGCGCCAGAGTCCCCTTCGACAGCTCGTCCGTAACGGTTACCCGCTCCTCGCCGAAACTGACCAGGCCGAGCAGCGCCGCGGTGACCAGGGTCGCCAGCACTCCCACCTCGGCAAGCAATTGCACATCATCACGGTGATGAGTGCATTCCTGAGCGACAGCATGGGATTTCAGACCACGGCCCTGAGCCACGAGGTCTGGGTTTCTTTGTGTGGCGCGAGGATTTCGTCCGTCATGCCGGCGAAAGCCGGCATCCAGCCCTTCATCTGACGCTGGGCCACGTTTTCCCCGGGGTGACGGATTCCGTCGTGCCCCCATTGGGTTGCGGACGAAGCCCGGGCTGGGATTGCGGATCGAGGAAAGCCAGAAGGCGGAATGCGGAAAGGCGAAATGAACGGGGCTCGCGGCTCGGGGCGGTTGCGAACAGCCTGACCGCGTCCACCCTGACAGCCCGCCCTCGGAAACCAGAACTGCGCCCCGTCAGCCTCCCACCACCAGAAACGAGGACTCCTCGTCACTGGCGAACGCCTCCAGATCGCTGGAACGGTTCCTCAACGCTTCTTCCACCATGCTGGTCGTGCAGTTACCCAGCCGAATCCACACCACTTTCGGCGGATGGCCGAACAGAAAGCTGCGTTGGTGAAAGTCCGAGTCCTTGGAGACGATGACGAAGCCGTGCTCCGCCGCGTACGCCCACACCATCGCGTCGTCTGCATCCTGCAGGCCGACGTGCCGCACGTGCTTCGAGCCGGCATACAGGTCCGCAAGCGCAGACACAAGACGCGGCGACAGGTTCTGGTCGAACAGCAACCTCACAGCGGCGGCACGGCCGCGAGGCGCCGCTCACGATCGGCCGCGAACGCCAAGCACGCTCGAATGTCATCGCGGGTGAGATCCGGAAAGTCGGCCAGCACTTCGTCCACCGACATCCCCGCCGCAAGATAGTCCAGGACGTCGTACACCGTGATCCGGAGACCGCGAATGCACGGCTTGCCGCCGCGCTTGCCCGGCTCGATCGTAATCCGATCACGATAGTCCATCTGCCCCACGATTGCGCGCGCAAGAGTGCAAAGTCAAATCCGGGCACGCGTTCCGGGGTGCCAGGGCATTACCCCCTACAACCTGGCGACGTTGCCCTTCAGACGGGCTACCGCCATCCAGGTGAACCGGGGTTCCCTGCCGGGGGTAAACCATCGCCTGTGCGCTCCCGCGCTCACAGCACTCGTCACCGGCGGCGGAGCGGCCCGCCGGGAAACCGAACGGAAACCCGACGAAGTCAGAATAAGGAACGACGAATGGAAACCGAACGAGGACGACCGACGGACGAACCGTCCTTTCGGCCATCCCGCACTCTGCATCGTCTATTCGTCATTCTTCATCCCCACTTCCCCCTAAACCTCCCGCACCATCTCCCGCTCCAGCACGACGCGCGCCTGGAGCCGCAGCCCTTCCAACAGGATCGCGACGCGGTCGGCGCCGCTGAACTGCGACCGAAACAGGCCCGTGTATCCCTTGAACGGCCCCGCGACGATTTCCACCCGCTGACCGTCGCGCAACGACGGCGGGTCGAGATGCACGTAGCCGTCCCGCTGCCGCGCCAGGATGCACCGTAACAGCTCGTCCGGAACCGTGACCGGCTCTTCCCCGAAACTGACGACGCCGCGCACCCCGCGCGCATAGTGCACCGCCCGATACGCTTCCCGCCGATCGAACGCCGCAAACAAATAACCCGGAAACAACGGCCGCACGACTTCGCGCCGGTAACCGTTCAGGATCACCCGCCGCCTGTACCGCGGGCAGAAAGCCGCAACGCCCAGCGCACCAAGCCGCGCCTCCGCTACCTCTTCCCGCCGCGGCTGCGTCTGCACCGCGTACCATGGATGATCTACACTCACGCCGCGCCCCATGATTCCGATCTCACCGGTTCAACCGTTCTCGCGCCGGCGCTGAAAAGCGGATTGCGCCACGCCGACGTCCTTCTGCAGCTCCGGGGATTGCGCCGCCGCCACGAGAGCCTTCTCTATCCGCACTGCGGCATCGGGGCGCACCTGCTCGGGGAGCTGCTCCCACTTGTCCACGTACCATCGCGCGGCGGCAAGCTGCAGGCGCGGGTCGTATGGCGCCAGCGCCGTCGCTCGCCCAACCAGGTCGTAAAGCACTCCCGGCTCGGTGCCCGGGTCTGGCTCGTACACCGGGTCGGCAACCTGAACGAGCCCGAGCAGCACCTCCGGCTGCAGCGGCTTGGCCCAGAGCGCGCGAAACGACGCCTGCATGGCCTCGTCGAATGCCGGCGTGCCGAACGCGGGGCCCACCTCCTCGTCCACGGCAACCGCCCGCAATTGCTCCGCAAGCCCCGCCTGATACTCCGGCGCCGCCGGCGCCAACTCCACCGCCCTGCGCACCAGATCGATCCGTTCGGCATCCGGCAGCACGGGCGGGGTCTCGGCTAGATTGGTGAGCCAGGTGTCCGGATACACGGCGTGATACGCCGCCGCCGCACTCCAGTTGGTCCACGTCCAGGAAGCCCAGAACGCGCAGCAGACGCCGGCCGCCACGGGCACCAGAAGCCTAAGAGCCACCGGCGATGCACTGGTCACTGAAGACCGAGGACTGTGGCCGCGAGACTTCTTTTCACGCGTGATTCTGACGAGTCCGCCAACCAGGACCGCAAACACCAACGCGTTCGCGGCGCGGTGGAGGTTAAAGTCGGTAAACGAGTGCACGAGCATGGCGAGCACGCCCGCGGCCAGACCCCAGCGCAATAGCGCGTCGGGCGTACGGCTGGTGGCCCCGCGCAAGACGCGAAAGACCCGCACACCGAACAGGCCGAACAACGCGGCGGCCGTCAGAGCGGCCGGTATTCCCGTCTCGGCAAGGAACTGCGCGTAATCGTTGTGCGCCGCCGGAATCCCGAATTCGTAAGCCGCGAACGTGTAGGGCTTATATAGCGGGAACACCGCCGCAAAGGTTCCGAGCCCGGTACCGAACAGCGGGTACTGCACCGCGAGGTTCAACGTATCGAGCGTCAGCCAGTGCCGCGCCAGCTCGCCTTCCCACAAACGCGGAAAGATCTGCGGAAAGGTCAGATAGAAGATGGCCAGAAAAGCCAGCACCGCCGGCAGCAACGCGACGTGGGAACGCAACCGCCCGGTCGCCTCGGGCTCCGGCACTGGCGGCGCGATTCGCAGGTCCTCGGCCAACTCACTCTCTAACACGGGACCCTCCGCCTCGGCGCTCTCCGTCTCCGGGCCCTCGTTCGCCGACGCCGGCGAGGCGGCTATTGTTCGCTGCGGTTCGACGCTCGCCCCGAAGCCGTTACGCAACGGGTACTCGTAAACGATGTCCTCGGCAGGAGCGCTCCACACGTCGGCGCCCGGGGCCGGCGGGGCCGCCTTCACGGAAGCGTGGCGAGATGCGTTCCCTCCGCCGGAACGCCGGCGCCGCGAACGGCGAAGCCGGTTCGCCTTCTCGCCCCACGCCCCGAACCAACGATCGCGCCAGCGCTCCGGGGCGGAGCGCTCCTCGCGCGCCCCCGGCGGCAGAAGCGGCACCATGATCGCCAGGGTCGCAAAGGTTGCCAGAAACGCCGAGCGCGAACCCGATACCGCCAGCGCCACGAAGAGCAGAAACGCCACCGTCCCCGCAATCGCCGCGCGTGCAACCGTCGGATGCGACAACAGCCGGCTGTAATCCGAAACGTGCCAGACAAGCCCCCGCCGGCGGGCCCGCACAACCGGGTCGCGCCGGGCCTGCTCCCACCAACCGATCGCCCACGCCAGCGCTAGCGGAAAGATCATCTCGAGAAAACCGGCGAAGTGGTCCTTGTTGGGATACGTACCCATGCAAACCGGGCGGTAACACTCGAACCACAGAATCCGTCCGTACCCGCTCGACGCCTGCAAATACCCGTAGATCGCCAGCATCAGCGCCAGGCCGATCAGCAACCCGATCAGCCGGCGCAGCGTGCCGATCGCGTCTCGCCATGGGTAGAACGCCACGACGCACCCGATCAGGAGGTAGGCGGCACCGATCGACAACGCCGACAAAGTATCCCACGGCACCAGAGACAGCGGTCGCCAGGCTCCCGCTCCCGGCAACGGCGAGGTCATCTCCACAGCCGCAGCCACGTCTCCCAGAGGAGCCTGCTCGGGCCAACCCGGAAGCGCGGTCCTTGTCGCCTCGAAACCGGACGGGGACAGGAGGCCGATCAGCATCGGAGGCAGGGGCAAGAGGGGAAAGACCAGCAGCGCGATCAACGCTGCAAACGCCAGCGCCGCCGTCGACCCGGCACTCTCAGGTGACGTTAGCCTTTCTACCCACCGAGACAGCGCATGGCGCACAGAGCCCGACGTACTCAGAGCCGACACCTCTCCGCCTCGTTCACGTCCCGGCCCATCATCCGGATTGGCCGTTACGTCGTCGGCCCCCTCTTTGGACCGACCGCGTCCGGAAAGGCGAGATCGGAACAACCGGCGGGCGCACCACACGACGCCGATCAGCGCCGCCCCGAACTGAATCGCGTACCGTCCCGTGTAGCTCACCGACGCCAGCAGGAGCACCGCGACAACGACCAGCGACGCCGTGCCCCACAGGGCTACGACGTCCAGCAGGCGGCGAGGGTTCACAAAACTGCCTCCGGAAGATGCTTTTCGGCGTTTCCTCGGCCGGCCTCGAAATGCTTTGCCTCAGGCCAGGCCGGCGGCACCGAACTCATGGTGACGGTCCCGGTTGAAGGGGTACGAGGTGCGGCGGGAGCAGGACTGGTACGACTGGCCGGCGGCTGGAACATTCGCTGCGATACGACCTTTGCCCCGGGGCGTGGCGCCGGACCACGCCCCGGGGTCTCTTGCTTAACTCGATGACGCCCTACGACGTGACCGACGGCGTCGGCGGCGGCGTCGGGCGGCGCGTCGGATTCCGCGTCGGTCGACGCGGCGTGCGGCGACGACGCGCTTCCTGGATCAGGCCGGGGTCTTCCTCGCCGGCGGCGAATGCGGGATCGTCGCTCCCCGTACTGGGCACCGCCCCGGTCGCCGGCTGGACCAGTAACAACGAACCCGCCAGCAATACCCCGGCGATCACCGTACACAGATGCTGCATCGCCCGGCGCTTCCGGCCGCGTGCAACGGCTACGGCCCCAACCGCGAGGAGGAGCAGCGCCGCCGCGAGAATCATGCGATCGGACATCGCCGGCACCGCCGCACCCTGACTGACCCGCACGTCATCGATGATCGCGCCCGAATCCATGCAAGCGTCGCCACCGTCGTCGCCCACGTAGAACGTCACCCGCCACACACCCGGGCTCGGGATGGGCACGACGGTCGTCTGGAACGGCGTCCGGCCCTGATCGCCGTAAAAACAATCCGCCGGACCGCCGGGCGGGTCGGTTATCACTTCGTACGTCGACGTGTCGAAGTTGGCGAACGGAATGTACTCGAACGTCCCCGTGTAGGACTGGTTGAACGGATTACCGTTGGGGTTGCCGGCGGTCAGGCCCAACACCTGGATGTCCGGACCCGGCGGGTTGACGGGCGTCAGTACGACGTGAAGGTCGTCGTGGAACTCGTCGGGGCGTTCGCTGTTCAAATAGCTCCACACAAACGAGAGCCTCGCCGGCACCTGTGTGACGACGAACTCCTGCGAGATGCTCGTGGTATCGAACTCGATGTACGGGCAGGACATGCACGGTCCGGGGCAGATGAAGTCGGGGTCCGTGCTGTCGTTGCAGTCGCTATCGACGTTGGTCGGCGGGTTGCGCTGCACCATCCGCGTAATGGGACAGACCTGCGGGTCGATGATGTCCATGCAGGGCAGCTCGGTACCCCCGGGGGTCGACGAGATGAATCCCATAAAGACCCCGCTGGGCGGAAGGACGCCCGGCTGGATAGCGCCGTCGCGGAAGAAGTCGTCGCCGGTGAGCACCTGGGCGCCCACCATCTTGTCGCCTCCACCCTCATCGAGCGGCGCCGTGGCCTGGTGCAACAGCACCGTCCACCCCGTAAAGTCGCCGGTCTCGAAATCGCCGTTGACGATTCCCTGAGCGGCAACCAGAACGGGTGCCGCCAGTATCGCCGCCAACCCGAGCGCCGCCGCCCTCAACATCGTCCGAATTCCCTTCATAGCCTTCCTCCCCGGAACGTCCTGTCGACATCCCTCTTAACGTACCGTGCCAGCTTCACCTGCTCACGCCTGCTGCTGCGAGTTACCGTAATATCCGTAGTATCCACCGTGGTAGTGCCGGTAATAGTAGTACGACGACCCGCCACGCTTCACGTCTACCGAATTGAGGACGACACCGAGCACACGCGCCCGCACTGCATCGAGGTGCGACAGGGCTTTACCCACAACGTCGCGGCCCCATTCGCTGGCCTTGACCACGACCACGACCCCGTCGGTCTTGGTTGCCATTACCACACTATCGGTCACAGGCAAAATGGGCGGCGAGTCCACAAGTACAAAATCGAAGTTCTCCGAAAGCGTCGCCAAAACCTCGTTCATGACCGCAGAACCCACCAGTTCGGCCGGATTCGGCGGCGGCGGTCCGGCGGGGAGCACGTAGAGACCAAAGCGGCTCCGATCGCCGTTCTTGCCGCTGAGCATCGGGGAGCGCACGACGGCGTCCGCCAACTCGCACTGTCCCGTGAGCACGTTACTGAGACCAGGCTCGCTGGGAACCTTGAGCGGTTGATGGCACGACGGATGACGCATATCCGCGTCGATGACGCACACATTGGACCCGCTCATGGCGAGACTGACGGCGAGATTGATCGTCGTTACCGTCTTCCCCTCCGACGCCTGACTGCTGGTCACGAGCACGGTCTTCGGGGGATTGCCCGGGCTGGAGAACAGGATATTGGTCCGGATGCTGCGATACGCCTCACTGATCACCGATCCCGGGTTGGTTACCGTAACCACCTGCCGCCCGCCGCCGCTGCCGTTACCGTGACCGCCTTCATTGCCGTTGCCGTCACCCACCGCCGGCGCTTCCAGGGCGGGCTTACCGTAGGCCGGAATCTGCAACACCCGCTGAAAATCGGGAATGACCCCGAGCGAAGGCAGGTGCAGCCACTCGGCAATGTCCTCCGGCGTGTGAATGCGGGTATCGAGGCGGTCCAGCAGAATGGCGCCGAAAGCGCCGGCCATCAACCCCAGAAACAGCCCCATCGCGAGGTTGCGCTTCGTCTTGGGAAACGTCGGCACCCGCGGCACCACGGCCCGGTCCACCAGATTGACTCCGGTCCACCGGAACCCGTTGGTCAGCAGGTCCTGTTCCTTGGCCTGGCTGAGGAGCGTGTTGTAGAGTTCCTGGTTGCTCTCGACGTCGCGCTGCAAGATCAGCATCTGAACCAGCAACTTGTCCTCGTTGCTCGCCGCGGCACTGACCTTTTCGAAGTTCTGCCGCAGCTCGGCTTCCTTGGCGAGCGCCGCATCGAGGGTCGTGCGCATTTGTTCGCGGGCCTGGGATCCCGCTTCGCGCAGGCGCTGATCGAGAGCTGCGATCCGGGAACGCAGCGCCGCCATGTCGGGGTGGTTGGCCCCGTACTCGCGTTGATTTGCCTGGTGCTTGGCTTTGAGACCCGACAGCTCGTCGCGCATCGTCTGCAAGCCGGGGTCGGGCAACGTCCCGGCGAGGGCCTCGGGGCTCATTGCCTGCGCGTTGCGGTAGTTGGCCTCGGCGACGATCCGCTCGCCCTGCGCCTTGGTCAGCAGTTCGTTGAGCTGCTGCAACGAGGCGCGCGTGATCGTGGTGTTGTCTTTGGGCAGGTGCAGGATGCCGTTCTCGCGCTGGAAATCGTTGAGGGTCTGGCGCGAGGTTTCCAGCTTGGTCCGCACGTCTTCCAGTTGCTGGCGGACGTAGCTGTTGGCGTCGCTCATCGACAGGGCGCGGGTTTGTTCGTCCATGTCCATGAACGCCTTCGCGTGCGCATTGGCGATACGTGCCGCGGTGGTGGGATCGGGATGGACGGCGACGATATCGGCCAGCGAGGTGGCCCGCACGGGGCTGATCCCCACGTGATCGTAGTAGGCGTTGATGACGTCGAGACCGACGCCCTCCCATTCGGAGGGCGCATTGACGTCGTCGGGTTCCTCTCGTTCTTCGTCGCCGCCGACGGTCGCCCGCATCCGCGACACCACTGCCGCCCAGGCGGTACCGCTCAGGCTCGGGGTGCCGGGGTCCACCGCGGCATGATCGAAGTAGGCCACGCCCTGGGCGCGCAGGCTGTTGACGGCGCGCGCCGCGAGCACCTTTGTCGTGAGCAACCGAGTTGCCAGGGTCGGAGGTATCGACTCCACCCGCGGAAACCTGACGACCTCCTTGCCGGGTGGCGTCGATTGCTTGAACTCGATGGTCGACTGCGCCGTGTACAGCTTCACCTGACGCAGCGTATACGCCGCCGACAGACCCAGCCCGAGGAGTGCCGCCGCCAGCAGCAGAAAGCGGCGGCCGTACAGAAGTCTCCAGTAATAGTGCAATGCATCCTGACTCGACGACACGCCGCGACGAGGCAGGGCCGACAGATCCGGCCCGTCGTCCGGCGGCAACACCTCGACGTGCGCTGGTCCGCCCCGATATTCGACCCGTCGCATCTGCATCCTTCTTCCTCTACCCAACCCTCGTTAGATCACCGACACCGCCCCGCCGATGGTGAAACGCACGATCGTCGTCACCGTGTAGTAGATCCCGTACAGCGCCTTCTTGGTCATCGTATACGGCACGTCGACCCGGTCGTTACGTTCCAGCAAGACGTCGGGCTCCTCGTGACTCTCGATGCGGTCAATGTCGATCGTCCACGCCAGGCTTTCACCATTCGGGGTCGTGCGCACCAGGCGCACAGCGTTGCGGTTGGCCGGGTAAATGAACCCTCCCGCGCTGGCAATGAGCTGGGTCAGCGTCGTGCCGCGCGCCAGAGGATAAGAACCGACCTTCTCCACCTCGCCCTGAACGAGCGCGTTGCCGGCATCCGGCACAACGATCAGATCGCCACCGCGCACGTACAACTCGGCAAGCTCGGTATTGGCCTCGCCGTGCGGCCCCTCCATACAAATGGGGACCATGCCTTTCTGGTTGGTCACGGATAAGTCCACTCCGCCGCCGCGGGTGATCTGCAGACTGTCGCCAAGGACGGCTACGTCGGTGCCGGCGCCCTGCTCGACCGGACGGAAAAGGATGTAATTGCCGGCGCCCTGCGCCCCGGTCCCCTGGGACAGACCACCGGCCATCGACAGCACGTCGACGATGGAGTGCCGACCCTTGGACAACGAATGCAGGCCGGGCCTGTTCACCGCACCCAAAACGGCCACCTGCTGGCCTTGATAGTCCTTCAAGAAAACGCCGACGAGCGGGTCGTTGAGCACCTGCTCCCGCCGCAACTGCTCGGCGATCTTGCGGCGCGTCGCCGCCAGGCTGAGCCCCTTGACTTCAACCGGGTCGATCATCGGCACGGCGATGACCCCGCGGTCGTCGACGCGCGCCTCGGTCGAGAAATCCCCGCCGCCGTCTGGCCGGTAATTATAAATGGTGATGGTCAGCAGGTCCCCGACGCCGACCGTGTAATCGGTGGTCTTCTGTTCGAGCGTCTGCCGAGCCGCGACGATCTGATCGATACGGGTCAGTGCGTCGGGCTGGCTGCAAGGATTATCCGGCCGCACCACTCCCGCAGTGGCGGCGACGGGGGTCTCCCCTTTCCCGGCACTGCACCCCCCCAACACAACCGCAACCGCCAGGGCCCCGATGAAGTACCTGCCGACGGTACAATACGACCTGCGACCGCCTCGGTTTCGCGCCGCGACCGTCTCCGTCAACACGTACCCAACAGGTGGGCGCCCTATCGCGAGCATAGCTTGCACTACCATCGCGACATGCTTCGCTCCCCGCACCACACCGCGTCGCATGCCAAAAAAAAACCGCGGCCGGAGTCTACGAGAGGTAGACAGGGCTGTCAACGGGCAACACGGCAACCGGCCGGGGTGGAAATCGGCTCCCCCCGCCCCCTTGAACCCGCGATCCACGCAACGTAAGCACGGCGCACAATGGCCAACGTCCATGGCGACCCCCCGGTTGGCGTCTCGCTACCGCACCGCGACGGTCGGGGAGACCTCCTGCGCGCCACCCGCACCCTTGCCGAACGCCTGCCCGAACCGCTCGTGCCCCTGGCGCGCCTCGCTTACAACTACCGCTGGTCCTGGCGCCTGAACGGGGCTTCCGTCTTCCGCGAGATCCACCCCTCGATCTGGCGCCGCAGCGAACACAACCCGCGCTACGTCATCGAAGCCGTCGCCCCACATCGCCTCGATGCGCTGGCCGGCGACGGCGCCTATGTCGCCCGCGTCGAGGCACTCGCGGCCGCGATCGACGCCGAACTGGCGGCACCCGCGGCCAATCTCGGCATCCAGGCGGAAAACCCGGTCGCCTATTTCTGCTCGGAGTTCGCCATCCACTGCTCCCTGCCGATCTACAGCGGCGGCCTCGGCGTTCTCGCCGGCGATCTCCTGAAAGCCGCCTCCGACATGGCCCTACCGATGGTCGGCATCGGCTTGCTGTACCGCCAGGGCTACTTCCATCAGCGTATGGACCGCTGGGGCTGGCAGCACGAGTACTGGGTGAACACCAACTTCGAGCGCCTGCCGATGGTCCGCGTCACCGACGTCGACGGGACGCCCCTGAACGTCGACGTCGTCCTGCGCAAGCGCACCGTCAAAGTGAAGGTCTGGCGCGTCGATGTCGGCCGCGTACCGCTGTATCTCCTCGACACCGACCGCGAGGAAAATCACGTCATCGACCGCTGGATCACCTCGCGGCTTTACGTCGGCGACCGCCACACTCGCCTGGCCCAGTACGCCATTCTCGGCATCGCCGGAAACCGCGCCCTGCGCGCCATGGGAATTCAGCCGAGCATCGTCCACATGAACGAAGGCCACGCCGCCCTCGGGCGCTTCGAACGTCTGCGCGAACAGATCGCCGCCGGCCATTCGGTCGAGGCGGCGCTGGCGATCGTGCGCCAGCCCAGCATCTTCACCACTCACACCCCCGTGGCCGCCGGCAACGAAGGCTACCGCGAGGACGAAATCGAAGCCGTGCTGGGCGATTTTCTCGACCGTCTCGGGGCGCCGCGGACGATGGTCTTCGACCTCGGCCGTCTTCAGCCCGGCAACCGCGAGGAACCGGCCAGCATCACCCCGCTGGCCCTGCGGACCAGCCGCGCCTGCAACGCCGTATCCCGCCGGCACGGCGAAGTCGCACGCACCATGTGGCAGCCACTGTGGCCGGAACGCCCCGTCGATCGGGTCCCGATCGATCACGTCACCAACGGCGTCCATACGCTGACGTGGATGGGCGGGCGCATGCAGGACCTCCTCGATCGCCACCTCGGCGCCAACTGGCGGCAACGCGAAGCCGACCCCAATCTGTGGGCCCGCATCGATGCCATTCCCGACGCGGAGTTGTGGTCGGTGCGCTGCGCGATGCGCGCCGACCTAGTCGAGTACGCGCGCGAGCAGTCGATGCGCGACCGCCTTTCCCGCGGGGAACCGCCCGATTACGTCGAAGCCGCCGCCATGACCCTCGATGCCGGCACACTGACCGTCGGTTTCGCCCGCCGCATGGCCACGTACAAGCGATTTTATCTGCTCAGCCGCAGCCCCGAGCGCGGCCTGCGCCTGCTCGCCAACACGGCACACCCCATGCAGCTCCTGGTGGCCGGGAAGGCCCACCCCGAGGACCAGGACGCCAAGGACACCCTGCACAATTTCTTTCAGCTCAAGCATTCGCCACTGGTCGCCGGCCGCGTCGCCTTTATTGAAGACTACGATCTCCACAGCGCCCCGCGGATCATCGCGGGTGTCGACCTGTGGCTGAACCTTCCCCGCCCGCCGATGGAAGCCAGCGGTACCAGCGGCATGAAGGTTACCCTGAACGGCGGCATCAACCTGAGCGTTCTCGACGGCTGGTGGATCGAGGGCTACGACGGCGACAACGGATGGGCGATTCAGTCGCCGGTCGCCGATCCCCAGGTTCAGGACGAACACGACGTCAACGCCCTTTTCGACCTCATGGAGCAGGAGGTCCTGCCGCTGTTCTACGACCGCGACGCCGACGGCATCCCGCGCGGCTGGGTGCGCCGCATCAAACGCGCCATGCGCACCCTGATCCCGCAGTTCACGGCCAACCGTATGCTGCAGGACTACGTGAGGAAAATGTACGGACCGGGGGCTTAGTATTGATGGGCACAATTACGGCGACGTATTCCGTACGACGCTTCCCGTTCGCCCCGAGTAGCCCCGTTTTCTCAGGGGCGTATCGAGGGGCAGCCTGGCGAGCGGCTTTGCGGCCCCGCCCCTCGATACGCCGCCGAAAAGATGGCGCTACTCGGGACGAACGGAATACGTCGCCGGACTAATGAACCGGAGTACTTAGCCCCAATCCCGGTCAGTCGAGCGTCGCGAACCGAAAGCGATTCCGATTCCGATACCGACCCCGACTCCGATCGGTCGCGGCCGAACACCGCGCGGGGGTATATTCAAGAGATCGGCCTCAGGCCGTTGCAAGCGCGGGCGGACGTCCGCAACCCATTGCGGATTGCGGAATGCGGATTGCGGAACTCATGAATCCGTCGTCCGCAATCCGAAATCCGCGTTCCGAAATTCTTCGCACCATGCGACGAACTCGCGAACTGGTAGCTCGGGGCGACCGGTATCGATCGAGTTGCGCGACTGTCGTCCGCATCAAAGCGGGCCCCCTCGGATTCACAAATAATCCAAGCGAGCCCCGTCGACCTCAAGACCTCAAGACCCCAAGACCCCAAGACCCCAAGACCTCAAGACCCCAAGACCCCAAGACCTCAAGACCCCAAGACCTCAAGACCCCAAGACCCCCCTCATCCCCCCGCCTCGGGCAGCGCGACCAGGTGCAGACCGGTGGGGCCCAGCGTGGCGCGGGCGAGGTCGACGAGATGCGCGTGATGGGTGAGGAACACGACCTGAACATGCTCGGCGAGCTGGCGCAGGGTTTCCAGCGTGCGGGCGGCGCGCGGATCGTCGAAGTGAACCAGCAGATCGTCGGCGACGAACGGCAGCGGCTCCGCCCTGGCGGCGTAATCCTCGATCGCAGCGAGACGCAGCGCCAGGTACAGCTGGTCGCGCTCCCCGTCGCTGAGCGCCGGAACGCTCTTGACGCGTCCCGAGCGATGCCGTGTCCGCAACAGCGTCACGCCGGCGTCGTCCTGGTCGGTGAACAGACGCTCGTAGGCGCCGCCGGTGATGTGCGCGAACAGGTCCGAAGCGCGTGCCAGTTGCGGTCCGGCCGATTCCTGGCGAAAGCGATCGATCGCCTGCCGCAGTAACGTCTCCGCCGTCTTGATCACCGCGTAGCGGCTCGCGGCGTCGGCGCAGGCGCGCCGCAATTCTTCCTGCTGCACGGCCAGCGCCGCGGTGTCCGCCGCTTCCAGTCGCTGCCGGCGTTGCGCTTCGAGGTCGCGCACGGCGGCCACCGCCGCCTCCATTGCCGCCCCCGCCTCGGCATGCGCCTCGGCCATGCCTTCCAGCTCCGCGCGCACTTCATCGATGGAGCGGGTGGCCGCCGCTTGTTCGAGCGCCGCCAGCGACTCGCCGTCGCCGGCCGCCTGCAAGGTTCCGAGCAATTCGGTCTCACGGGCCCGCAGGCTTTGCCAGGTGGAGATGCGGACCAGCTCGGCGCGCGCACTCTCGTCGTCGGCAACGCCGAGCCGCTCCAGCAGGTCGCTCCGCACCGCTTCGGCGTCGCGGAGCTTACGTTCGATCCGATCGAGAGCGCGCCGCGCCTCCGTCAGGGCGCGATCGAGAGCGTCGCGGGCCGCGCAAGCGCTGCGGGCCGCGTCGAGACGGCTCCGCATTTCCCCGGCAGCGAAGAAGACGTCGCGCCCAACGAGATCCGGTGCGGCGGCGGCGACCAGCCGCTCGCTCGCCGCCGCAAGGTCCGCGGCGTCATGGCGCATGCGGTCGATGCGGTGGCGGGTCTCGCGCCAGATCGGCACCTGCTGCTCGATCGCATCGTAGACGCCGACGACGGCCTCGGCTTCATCCACGCTGGCCGTCGACGGCCAGCCGATCCCCTGCATGGCGCGCTCCCACCGTACCGTCAGCTCCCGGCGCTGCGCGTCCAGTCGTTCGTGGTCGCGCGCGGCCCGTCCCGCTTCCTGGCGCAGCGACTCGACCCGCTCCTCTACCTCGGTGCGCTGGGCCGCGCCTGCCGCGCAGCGTTCGACCCAGGCACGGGCCGCCGCGACCGCGCTCTGAAACGCCCGCACGACGTCGCCCCCGGGCGCCGGTGTCTCGCCGCCGGCGGCCCCGAGTTGCTCCGTCAGCGCGGCGGTTTCGCCGGCCAGCCGCTCGCGCAAACGCCGGGCGGTGACCGCGGCGCCGCTGCCTTCCTCGTAGCGCTTGCGGACCTCTTCGCAGCGCACCAGCCACTCCAGCATTTCCGCGGGTTCGCCCGGCGCGATGGCCGTTGGTGTCCAGAGATCGTCCCACGCCTTGCGCCGCGCCGCGTCGCGCTCGCGCAAGGCCTCCCATTCAGCCGCCAGTGCCGCGCGGCGTTCGGTGCAAGCCTGCTGCTGGCGGCGATACTCGCGGTAACGCTCGACGCGTTCGGCCTGTTCGGCGCGCTCGTCGGCGAGCCGATCCGCCTCGCGCACACGGCCGGTAAACACCGCCGCGGGCGCCTCGTCCCCGAGGAGGTCGTTCCATTTCGCCGCCAGGTCGCCGGCCAGCGGGAAACCGTGCACGTGGCGCCGTTCGATTGCCGCCCACGTGGCGTCGCGCAGCTCGCGGGCGGCGGCGATGCGTTCCGGGGTGGGCAACGGCGTCTCCGCCAGCGCCGCGACGGCCGCACCAATCCTCCGCTCCTCCTCCTCCACGGCCTTGAGTCGTTGGGCGGCGTCCTTGAGCGCCATCGCCGTTTCATCGAAGGTCTGCCGGTATCTTTCAACCACGACTCGCTCGGGGAGCGGCAAAGCGGCCAGCTCTTCGGCGCTGCCGCGCCAATGGCGCGAGCCCGCCGCGTGCTGGTCGGCGCGCCGGAGCGCGGACTGCATGCGCCCTTCGACGTCGGTCAGCAGAGCCACCAGTCCTTCCTTGTCGAGGGCATCGAGGCGGGCGCGCAGGGGCGCAACGTCAACCGGAGCGCCGAGGCCGGCGAGTCGTTCGGTCTGCGTGGCGAGATCCACTTGCGTTTCCGCGCGGCGGCGTTCCGCATGCGGCAGGCGGGCGGCCAGGTCGCGCAGCTCGCGCGCCGCGGCTCGTACTTCGTCGCGCGCCGGACGCGGCGGCACGCGCCCCAAAGCCTCGTCGGGTGCGCACGCGAGCCCGACCTGGCGGCAGAGCGTCTCGATGGCCGCGCTCTGCTGGCGCTGCTCGCCCTCGCGTTTCGGCAGGTCGGTTCTGGCCTTGCGCGCCGCACCGAGTTCCTCCTGCAGGCGGACGATGTCCGCCGCCGCCGCAATCGGCCCCTCGTCGATCTGCAGCGCCGCCCGTTCGGCCTCGTGGGCGGCGATACGGTCGAGGAGTTCCTGGCGGGCGGCGGCGGCATCCACGCGCCGGCGTTCGGCCGCCTCCCACTGGCGCTGCAGGTCGGGGTCGGTAGTGCGCATGGCGCCCAGCGCGGCCAGGGCCGAGCGGGTCTCGTGCAGCCGGGCGAGCAGGGGAATCGTGCGCTGGAGCCGGTCGAGGGCCGACTTCCGCCGCACCTCTTCGGCAAGCCGCTCGCGCTGCGCGGCCAGA
Source organism: Candidatus Binatia bacterium (assembly GCA_023150935.1). NCBI lineage: Bacteria > Candidatus Binatota > Binatia (SeqCode) > Binatia bacterium. The sequence goes on from JAKLJW010000003.1 coordinate 174,291, forward strand.
TTGCGCTGCGCCTCGGCGAGTGCGCGCTCGAGGCGCTGGAAGCCGTCGGCACTCACCGTGCGCAACGTCGATCGCAGCGCCGCCTCGCCATCGCGCAGCTCCCGCAGCCTGTGGGCCAGAGCGCCGGCACGGCCGCTCGGGCTGAGGATTTCCTCGGCTTCTTTCGCGAGCCGGGTACCGAAGTCGCGCAGGCCGCGCAGGCCGCTGGCGGCGACCAGCAGAGCTTCCGCGAGGCGGCCCTCGCCGCGGGCGAGCTCTTCGCCGGCACTGCGGAGCCGGGCGTGGTCGAGCCCGAACAGCTTCTCGAACAACTCGCGGTCGACCGGGCCGAGGCAGCGCTGCAGGACGCCGGCATCGAGCGGGCGGCCGTGTTCGTCGAGCAGGCTGCGTTTGTCGCCCTTCTTGCGCTCGAAGCGCACGACGGCGCCGGCGGCGGTAACCACCTCGCCGCCGACGCGGGGGTCGTCGTCGTGCAGGAATCGGTACGGCGAGTGGCGCGGTATGCCGAACAGGAGATCGCGCAGGGCATTAAGGGCGGTCGTCTTCCCGGCGGCGTTGTTGGCGAGCACAACCGTGATCACGCCGGGATCGGCGGCGAATGCGACGACGCCGCCGGTGAAGTGACCGTAACGAACGAGATCGAGGCGGGTGACTTTCACTCTCCGCACTCCAGGTCGAGCAGCGCGGCTTCGAGGTAACGACGCGCGGCTTCGAGGATCGGATCGAGCGCCTCGTCGCGCACGGCTTCGAGCACGGGACCGTCGATGACGCTGTCGGTCAGCAGCGGACGCAGGCGGGCCAGCTCGCGGCGCAGCGCCTCGCGGTCGTCGTCGCCGGCCGGCAGGGCGTCGATGTCGCGCAGCAGGGCGCCGAGCGCATCCGGCCGGATGCGCAGGGCGGCGAGGTCCTGCCACGGCGAGGTGCACACCGCCACCTGCTCGAGCCAGACACGGTCGCGTCCCACGTCGAGCGCGACGGCGCGCAGGGCCGCCGCGAGCGCGTCGGGACGCTGCACAAGTGCAGGATGGGCCCGGCTGCGGCCCTCGACGACGACGCGGCAACAGAGGAGCCGGCCGTCGGCCGCGCCCAGGCTACGTTCCACCTCCGCCCCGAAACGGCGAGCAACGTCCTCGATGGTCGCGGCCGCGCCGGCGGGCACGGCGACCGTCGCCCAGCGCGCGACGTCGGCGGCAACGTGCTCGAGCGCCGTCACGCTCCGGCGGTCGCCGTCGACCGTAACGACGGTGAAGCCCTTGTCCCCTCCTTCGTTGACGTGCCGGCCCTGCAGGGTGCCGGGGAAGACGATGTGGGGATCCGTGTGCACGACGTCGCGGCGGTGGACATGGCCGAGGGCCCAGTAGTCGTAGCCGTGGCCGGCGAGCTGGCGCGCGGAGCACGGAGCGTAGGGGGCATGCCCGTCGCGGCCGTCGAGGGCGGTGTGCAGAACGCCGATGTTGAACAGGCCGCGGCGCGGCGGCGGATAGGCGAGTGCGAGGTTGTCGGTCGTCGTGGCGGTCTTGAAGCTCTGCCCGTGCAGGGCGACGCCGAGGTCGTCGTTGACGAAGGTTCGAGGGCGGGTGTTGCCGAAGACGTGCACGTTTTCCGGCAGGGGCACGCCCCTGGTGAGGCGGCTATCGGCGTCGTGGTTGCCGTAAAGAAGGTAGACGGCAACGTCGGCCTCGCGCAGCCGGCTCATGGCGCGGGCGAAGCGCAGGCCGATGCGGTAGTCGCTCCAATCGCCATCGTAGAGATCCCCGGCGATCACGACGAAGGCGACGGCCTCGGCGAGCGCGTAATCGACGAGGTTGTCGAGGGCCCGTTCCGGCGCCGCACGGATTTCGTCGACCGGAGCGTCTTCCGCCCGGGCGAGGCCGCGCAGGGGACTGCCGAGGTGGAGGTCGGCGCAGTGGATGAACTTCATCGACGGAACTCCTCGGTGTCGGATACGACCCGTAGCGCGCAGCACGGTAACCCCGAGTGCGCAGCGCCGCAAGCCGCGTCAGAGAGAACGCCGCCGCCCCGGCCAACGGCTGGCGCGGCGGTAAATTCGGCAGCGATGCCGAGGCCGCTTCCGGCGCCCCTGCCGAACCCGTCCCCCGTGCCCTCACGCCCCCACGCCCTCAAGCCCCCCCATGGCCCCCCGACGCACCGGCGTCCCGCACTCTCTTTTTCACAATCCAATTGACCTTCGCCTTTTCTTTGCCTATGGTCGCCGGCGGGATGAGGAGGAGTGGATGCGGGATGAGTCGCGTTTGCGGTGCGGCGCGGTGTTCGCCGCGGCGGATGAGCTGATGGAACTGGTGGACGTCATGGACATTCCCCTGCTGGGCGCGGTGGCGGCGGGGCGGCCGTATCGGGCGTTTCCGGTGGCGGACACGCTGGCGGTACCGACGACGCTGTGGGGCGGGAAGCAGGTATTCGCGTTGCGGGTGCGCGGCGATTCGATGATCGACGAGGGGATTCACGACGGCGACTTCCTGATCGTCGAGCCGCGTCCGACGGCGGACAACGGGCAGACGGTGGTGGCCGAGGTCGACGGCTGCGTAACGGTGAAGAAGTACTTCCGCGAAGCCGACGGATCGGTGCGTTTGCAGCCGGCGAATCCGGAGATGCTGCCGTTGATCATTCGGGGCGAGGAGGTGCGGATCGTCGGCGTGGTGAGCGGGGTGCTGCGCAAGTTCGGGTTCCAGGGCGCGAAGCAGGGATCGGCGCCACGACCGCCGGCTCCGGTGCCGCGGCGCTCGCGGAGGGCGGCAGCGGGCGTTGCTGCACGCGGGCCGCTACCGGCGTTGACGAAGCGGGACGACGCGGTGCTGGAGCTGGGCATCAACGTCATCGACAGCCAGCTCGTGCGCTGGAACGCGGCGATCGAGCGGGCGCGCAAGGAGCGGCGGCTGCGGCAGTACGTGGTAAAGATGGCCGAGCTCGGGCGCGACCTGCAGGCCTTGCGCGACTGGTGTGCGCGGACGACGCGGCCGGGTTTGCGCCGGGCGTTGCTCGGCGAGGCGAGTCAGGTAATGCGGCGGATGCAGAAGTTCGCCAGCGTCACCCCCGTGGAGTTGCCCGACCTGGTGCTGCACTGATTTTACGATTTCCGAGTTTGCGCCCACGGCGCGAATAAATTCGGGCCATGGAGCGGCTGTGCCCCGCCGTTCGTCCCGAGTAGCAGCCGTCTTCTCAGGCGGCGTATCGAGGGACAGACTCGGCGGGGGCGCGCCCCTCGATACGGAGCCCAGGGGAAGGGCTCCTACTCGGGGCGAACGGGCTGGTTGTTCGCTTTGGGTTGCGGGCGCCAGCCCGCGCTGTTTTACGGTTCTCGGATTTCCTCGCATGGCGCGACGATTCCGTCCGTCATGCCGGCGAAGCTTGTCCCGGCGAAAGCCGGCCTCCAGCCCCGCATCCGACACTCGGCCCCGTCTTTCGCGGGATCGCCTTCCAGGTTGCGAACCGCCTCCGTGTAATCCTCGAAAGCCTCTCCCCTGCGCGCCGACAGCTCGCCGGCAATGTCGATCACCAACTGACACACGGTAAGCAGCGAGTAGAGAACGTCGTTGTGCAGCGACAGATCGTCGAGCAGAGCCTGCCACGTGACCCGCGGGCGTAATTCGCCGAGATGATCGAGGTGGCGCCGGAGCGTGGGTGGCCGTCCTGCAACTCTGAATCGTCACCTCCACGGAAGGTTCGGAATTGCGAAAAGTTCTCCCGTGCCGAGGACCTCATCTAAGCGGCAGGGGCAGCCGGGCCGAGGACCTCCCGCGCTCGACCGGCCGCTCAGGATGCGGCAGGGCGGCCTTGGTGTTCTGCGGAAGAGGCGGTAGCTGTGGGTCATGCAACGGGTGATCCGAGTAGTGTATGAGGATGGGGTCTTGAGGCCACTGCAGCCCGTGCGGCTGGGGAATCGGAAGATCTGCTTCGTTTCCGTGTACCCCGAAGAGGAGTGGCAAAAGGACCTCGACCTACTCCTCCGCAACGTGCGGCGGCACACGCGGCGGTTTTCGCCTGCTACGATCGAAGCGGACATTACAAAGGCTCGTGCCGAGGTGAAAGCGAAACGGCATGAAGCCCGTCGTCCTGCTTGACACGAATGTCTGGGTTTCGGCTCTCCTCAACCCGGCGGGGGCACCCGCCAGGGTGGTGAACCTGTGGCGAGACGGTGCGATCGACGTGGTGGCAGCACTGCCGATTCTCGAGGAAATCCGCGACGTCCTCTGCCGACCGAGAATCCGCCAGAAGTACAAGATCGGCGCTGCCAGGGTTGACGCCTATCTGCAATTGATCGCTGCGCGAACGAGCATCGTCCCGGTTACTGGTGCGCTGACGCTCTGCCGCGACCCGGACGACGACCCCATTCTCGAAACGGCCAGTGTGGGCAACGCCGAGTATCTCGTCACGCGCGACGACGATGTGAAGCGAGACCTCGATCTGATCCGGCACATGAAGGCCCCGGGGCGTCCAGGTTGCGAGCGTTTCCCAGTTCCTCGTCAAATTCGACCGGTGATGCGTACGACACCCTGCGCGTCGTGACGGTAGGCACACGCCCCGAAGTGATGCAATGAGCATTGACTGCGCGGCCGAGAAGGTACGCTCATTGCCGCCGCCGGGGCGGATCCGGCTCCTCGCCGGTCCGCGGCAGGTAGCGAAGACCACCCTCCTGCTGGAGTTCGTGCGACGGTTCCCGGCGTACCGCCCGCTGCTGCTCTGCGATCCGGAAAAGACCGCCGCCGCCGCCCGTATCGGCATCGACGCCATGCCGCGGGCGGAATTCCTGCGGGGCGGTCCACCGGCGCCGGGTTGAGCGGGATCGCGTCGAGGGTCGGGAGAGGAGATGCCGTTGACACAGGAAATCGCTGCGGCCGGCACGGCCTTTCAACGTCACTCGATCGCAACGGCCGTCAATCCCAGTGCGCCAGCCCCGTTTCTCTGGTGTGCGTCGTGCGTGTGAATCTCGCTGAAACCATGGCGCAAGGCCGTGACGAGGTGCAGGCAGTCGGCCGTGCGCAAAAAGACGTCCTCCGGTAAGGAGCCGTAGGTCCGCACCACCTGCTCGACGATCGCGCCATCGAGGGGGACCCACGTCCAGTATCCCCCCGCCTCGTCCGTCGAGAATTGCCGGACCACGGTAAGAAACACCTCCCGGCTCCACTTGCGCTCGCGCAGGCGCCGGTGAAAGACACCCATCAGTTCGGCGCGCGCCAACTCGGAAAGCACCACCTGATCCTCGGCGTCGAGGCGCACGCGGACGGCCGCGGATTCCGTCTCGGGAACGTAGTACTTGGCGAGTGTGGACGTGTCACAGAACAGCATCGTCAGCGGTCGCCACGCACGGCATCGAGATCGCACAGGATATCGTTCGACTGCCGTCGAGTGAGGAAGGCGGCATACTCCGGCAACACCGTCCGCCGCCGACGTCCCGGCGGCACCATCCGCGGCGCAACCAGCGCCGCGACCACCTTGCCGCGGTCGGTCACCGTCAACGGCGTCCGTCCGCGTCCCGCCCGCCGCACGTATTCTCCGGTCCGGGCGTGCAGTTGCTTGATCGTGATCGATCCCTTCTTCGCCATAGTGTCACTGTGTCACTTGCTGATCCGGGACGCAAGTGTCTCACCACGCGTCCCTGCGAAGGACGTGTCGCCGTGCCGTGATATCAGGAATTACCACGCCACCCTCGCTGCCGGTGCCGGCCCGCCGCGCTGAACCCTCAGCCTTCGCCGGGCTGCCGCCGCCCGGCTCAAGAAGATTGCCTTACGCACCGCTGCCGAAAGGACACCGACATTGATGCGCCGCTCCGAGACGGCGCCATCGTCACGATCGAAAAAGTCGCAGTACGGATTCGCTTGCTGCCGATCGCGCGGAGCGGTGAGGCGCGACGGGAGAAGCACCCCTCAGCTCGCCGCGTTCTGCACCGTCGCAATCCGCGCCGGGTCGAACCCGTCCGGCGGCACGAGCTCGACCGGAAAGCGGATGGCCCGCGGCACCGGAATGGTGGCCTGGTAGCGCTCAGCGATGGGCACGTTCTGGCCCTGCCAGCAACGTGGCGGATTGACCACCGGGCGCGAAGCGGTCGTGTCGCCCCACAGAGCACCGCCACCCTCATATTCCGCGCGACCAGGTCCTGTCCGCCGGCCGATCACTCCGTCGACACGACCTCCACGTCAGAAGGACGCCCCCCGTGGCGCAGGCCTTGTGTCTGCCCCCGTGGGGGCTGACGGGGCAACCACGAGGGTTGCCCCTACCGTCCCATATGTCCGAGCGGCCGACATGTATCCGGATCACAGAAATCGTCGCACCGTGCGCGCAAACGCGGAAATCGTGAAACGGAGGACGCGAGACACACACAGGTGCCCGCCCGACGCATGCCGGACGGAGCACCACGAAATCAACGAGATCGCGGTCCGACCGACCACTGACTCCCCCGCCCACGAACGGATGGCGCGGGCTATCGCGTCCTCGCCCTGAGCGCGAACCCGGCAAGCACAGGCCGCGCCGGGGGAACCACCCCGCGTCGCGCTGTCGCGGGCGCCCGCGTTGTGGAGCATCCTGGGTACTGAGCGACAATTACATCTCCCCATGGGGAAGAGTAATTGACGTCGGCCACCCGGGTTTGTCTCCGTCTCGAAGGGCCTGCCCCGAGCCCTGGCGAAAGGCGCGCGCCACCACGTATCGACGGTCTCCACGAGGGCTGGCCAGTCTACTCGGGTACCCGCCGGCGGTCCTGCCGCACGAACGGGACCCTGACCTTCACGGGCGCGGCGTGGGGCGGCTTCTAGAGCTGGTCCCACGGGATCGCGCGGACGCGATCCGTCAGTTGCTCGGGGCGCGGACAGCGGCAGACGATCAGGCCGCGGCGGGCACGGTCGGAATACCGATCGAGGAAGATCTCCACATTACGCAAAAGCGCCGTCTTCCCGGTCTGGCGGGCGCCAAACAGCAGCCGAATCTTGTGGCGCGAGATCGGCGTAGAAAACGCCGTCTCCAGGTAGCGGCCGAAAAACATCGACTTGCGGATACTACAGGAAAATCCACAAGTCTATGTGGTTCTTCCCGCCCGACAGTTCCACTCCGAACACCCGCCCCCGACGCCGCTCACGCCGCCCCGGACCGACGAGCCGATCGAGCGCTTGCGCTTCCGCCGCGCACGCGCGATAGAGGCACCCCAAAACTTCTTGGACGGAGGGGGTAGCGCCTCATGGACACTCAGACTCTCAATTCCGGCGACACCGCGTGGATGCTCGTATCGACGGCCCTCGTGCTCTTCATGATGGTCCCCGGCCTGGCGCTTTTCTACGGCGGACTCGTGCGCACCAAGAACGTGCTGTCGGTGCTCATGCAGTGCTTCGCCCTGACGGCACTCGTCACGGTGCTGTGGGTGCTGTACGGGTACAGCCTCGCCTTCGATGCCACCGGCATGAACCCCGATGGCGGCGGCCGGGCGGCGGTGATTGGCGGACTGGCCAAGGTTTTCCTCCGCGGCATCGACGTCAATTCCATGCAGGGAACGATCCCCGAAACCGTATTTGTCGCGTATCAGGCGATGTTCGCCCTCATCACCCCGGGCTTGATCGTCGGGGCATTCGCCGAGCGCATGCGGTTCTCGGCAATGCTGGTGTTCTCGGCAATCTGGTTCACGTTCGCCTATACGCCCGTTTGCCACATGGTGTGGGGCGGGTCGGGCGCCCTGATGGCGCACTTTGGTGTTATCGACTTCGCCGGCGGAATTGTGGTTCACATCACCGCGGGCGTAGCGGCGCTGGTCGCGGCGCTGGTCATCGGGGCGCGGCAGGGATATCCGCACACCCAGATGATGCCCCATAATCTCACCATGACGGCCGCCGGCACCGGCATGCTCTGGGTGGGTTGGTTCGGCTTCAACGCCGGCAGCGCGCTGGCGGCCAACGGCACGGCGGGCATGGCGGCGCTGGTGACCCACATCTCGCCCTGCGTCGCCGCGCTCACCTGGATGGCGATCGAACTGATCAAGTTCCGCACCGCCAGCATGCTCGGCTTCGCCACGGGCGCAATCGCCGGCCTCGCGGCGATCACGCCGGCCGCCGGTACCGCGGGGCCCGCCGGTGCCGTGTGTATCGGCCTCGCCTCCGGCGCCGCGTGCTTCCTGGGTGCAACGTCAATCAAGCGCTGGGGAGGGTACGACGATTCGCTCGACGCCTTCGGCGTGCACGGCGTCGGCGGATTCGTCGGCACCGTGCTGGCGGGTATCTTTGCCGCGAGCGAACTCGGCGGATCGGTCGCCGACCTGCACGTCGGCAGGCAGTTCGTCGTCCAGATCGGGTGCGCGCTGGCCGCCGCCGCCTGGTCGGCGGTGGTGGCCTTCGCGGCGCTCAAGGTCGCCGGCGCGCTGGTGGGCCTCCGGGTCGACGACGCCGCGGAACGCTCCGGACTGGACCTCTCGTTGCACAACGAGTCCGGGTACAACTATTGACCGCGGGCCGCCAACGGCCGAGCCCAAATCGACAACGCACCGCGGTAAGTGGCGGAAAGGGAGGAAACGGGAGGATACGCGATGCGCCGGCGGATCCGGCGTCACGGTCATCGCCGCGGCAGTTGGCTCGGGAGCGCGGTCACTTCGCGCAGGGGCCAGGCGGTGACGCGAGCGTCGATGGTATGCCGGCTGGTCCCGGGGTACACGACCCACAGGTGTTCGAGCCGCAGGTCGTGTAACGCTATCCGCATCGATGCGGTCAGCACCGGCGCCTCGCTGAACTTTACTTCGACGCCGTAACGGCACCCCCTGTGGACGAAGAGCAGATCGAGCTCGGCACCGCCGTGGGTCGCCCAGAAGTACGCTTCTGGCGGCTCGATCGCTCGCACCACCTGCTCCACCGCGAATCCCTCCCACGACGCACCGACCCGCGGGTGCGCGAGCAGGGCATCTCGGTCGCCCAGCCCGAGCAAAGCATGCAACAGGCCACTGTCGCGCAGGTAGACCTTCGGGGCTTTGACCTGCCGCTTGCCGACGTTCTCGAACCAGGGTTGGAGCTGGCGTACCATGAACGTCCCGGTGAGGATGTCGAGATACGCGCGGATTGTCTTGTCCGAGAGGCTCATCGACCGGGCTAACTCGGAGGCGTTCAACGTCTGTCCGTGATAGTGCGCGAGCATCGTCCAAAACCGCCGCATCGCGGCCGCCGCGATGGTGATGCCCAGTTGCGGGATGTCGCGTTCCAGGAAGGTGCGAATGAACCCGTCCCTCCAGGCGAGGCTATCGTCGTCGCTGGAGGCGAGAAAGGCACGCGGAAATCCGCCGCGCAGCCAGAGCGTGTCGAGCGCGGCCGCGCCCGTCTCACCCAGATCGAACCCACCGAGCTCGACGAGCTCGACGCGACCCGCCAGCGACTCCGATGCGCGCCGCACGATGGTCGGCGCGGCGCTACCGAGGATGAGGAATCGGCTGCGGCTCTTCGGCCGATCGACGAGCACTCGCAAGACGCCGAACAGTTCCGGACGAACCTGGATCTCGTCGAGCACGACGAGGCCTTCGAGGGCGCCCAGAACCATCTCGGGGTTCTGCAGCCGCCGCAGGTCCGGCTCCGATTCGAGATCGAACCGCGTCGCCGTCCGACCCTCGCAGAAGGCGCTTGCGAGGGTCGTCTTTCCGCACTGGCGCGGACCTAGCAGCGCGGTGACCGGTGCCCGCCGAACCGCCGCGGCGAGCCGGTCCAGAAACCCGCGACGTTCCACCATGCCCGCATTGTGACGTGAAAATCCGGAGTATCAATCCGAATTTTCACACAGGTCGGTCGGGCGCCAGGGGCATGTCGATTGGCGGCGAGATCGAACGGGTTTCTCGCAGCCGTCGGGCACACGGCCCGCCATCCGCCTCACTCCGCCGCGCCCATCGGCGCCGCGCCCTTACGCCGATTGCGCAGATACTCGATGACCGGAGGCATGACGGAAATGACGATGATCGCCACGATCACGACGTGGAAGTTGCGCTTCACTACCGGCATGTTGCCGAAGTAGTAACCGGCGAGCAGGAACGACATCACCCACACGATGCCGCCGGTCACGTTGTAAGCCGCGAAGTGGGTGTAGCCCATCTTGCCGATGCCGGCGATAAACGGGGCAAAGGTGCGGATGATCGGGATGAATCGCGCCAGAATGATCGTCTTTCCCCCGTGACGCTCGTAGAACTCGTGGGTCTGCCGCAGATGGTCCTTGTTCAGCAGCCACGAGGTCTCGCTGGTGAACACTCTGGGACCAACCCGGGCGCCGATCGAGTAGTTCACGGCATCCCCAAGCACCGCCGCAATACACAGCAGCACCCCCATGATCGGCAGGTCGATCGGCGAGCCCTCGATCGACGCCAGCGCTCCGACCGCGAACAACAGCGAATCGCCGGGCAGAAACGGCGTGACGACCAATCCCGTCTCGCAGAAGATGATCGCGAACAGCAGCACGTAGAGCCACGGTCCGATAAGCGCCGCCCACTCGTTGAGGTGCGCGTCGAGGTGCAGGAAAATATCGATTGCCTGTTTGAGCAATTCCATCATCGCAGGGGATCTCCGAGGAAGTCAGCCGCCGAACACCGAGGACTCCGACGCCTCTAACACGGCCGCTCCAGCACTGGCAACGGCGTCTACTCTTCGCCCATCACGAGCAAGACGGGATTTTCGATCACTCGCTTGAGGTCCTCGAGGAAACGCCCGGCTTCCACGCCGTTCAACACGCGATGGTCGACCGACAGCGTCACGCGCACGGTGCGCCCGACGGCAAGCCGCCCATCACATATCACCGGCCGTGGCTTCACCGCACCCACAGCCAGCACGGCGGCCTGCGGCGGCGTAATCACCGCGCTGAACTCCTCGACGTCGAGCATACCCATGTTGGAGAGCGAGAAGGTCGCGCCCGACAATTCATCGCCTGCAAACCGCCCGGCGGGAGCTTTGGCGACGAGGTCTTGCACGGCGCGGGCAATCGCCCTCAGCGAGAGTCTCTCGCAGCCGCGAACCACCGGCGCCACCAGACCGTCTTCCACCGCGACCGCGATGCCGATGTTCACATGGTCGTGATAGACGATGCGATCCTCCACCCACGAGGCGTTGACGCGCGGGTGCTTCGGCAGCGTGAGAGCGAGCGCTCTCACCAGCAGGTGGGTGTACGTGATCCGTTCCGGCACCCGGCCGGAGTCGGCGAGCGCGGCCCGCAGTTGCGCCGCGGCCTCCATGTCGATCTCCGCGGTGACGTAGAAATGCGGGATCTCCCGTTTCGCCGCGCTCATCTGTCTGGCCACCGTCGCACGCAGTCTCGAGACGTCATGGCGCCGGGCCGCCGGGCTCGCCGGAGCCGCCCCGACCGCAACCGGCGGGGCGGGAGCCCGAGGCGCCTCCGCCCGCGGCGGAGCAACCGGTGCCCGCGGAGGCGGGGGCGGCGCCGACGCCGCACCGGTCGGCCTGGCTCCCGATTCTGTTGCCGCCGCGACCGGAGCGGCGGGTCCGCTCCGGTCGCTCTGCTCGCCTTCGGGCTCCGTCACGGTTTCCGTGCGGGATACGGCAGCGCCGCTATCGACCAGCGCCAGCACGGCGCCGACCGGCGCCGCCTCGCCTTCCTTGACCCGGATCTCCGTCAACACACCGGAGACTTCCGCCTCGATCTCCATGTCCGCCTTGTCGGTCTCGACCTCGGCGATCGCCTCTCCGGCCTCGAGGCGGTCGCCGGCGCGCTTGAACCAGCGCAGGACCGTACCCTGCTCCATGGTGTCGCTGAGCTTCGGCATGGTTATTTCGGTTGCCATCGTCGCCCGTCACTCCCCGATCGAAGCCGTCTCCCTGACCGCGTCACCGCCTATCATCTCAACCGCCTACCCTCTAATTCCACCCCACCCTAACACCCAACGACCCGCCCTCACATACCGGGCAGCCGCATCGTGCGGACCGGCGCAAACGAGCGGCGATGGACGGGCGAGGGCCCGTGGCGCTCGATGGCAGCGAGGTGTTCCGGCGTGCCGTATCCCATGTTGCGGCCAAGGCCGTAGCCGGGATAGGCGGTCTCGAGTGTCTGCATGAGACGGTCGCGGGCAACCTTGGCGACGATCGATGCCGCGGCAACGGCGTAGCAGCGGGCATCGCCGCCAATCAGCGCGGTCTGCGGAACCGAGATGCCCGGTACGCGGCGCGCGTCGACAACGACGTGGTCGGGCGGTTCCGGCAGCGCCAGCAAGGCGCGCCGCATCGCCTCGAGGGCGGCGTGGTAGATATTGAGCCGGTCGATGTCGGCAACCTCGACGATGCCCACTCCCACCCCGAGCGCGCAGGCACGGATCGCCGCCTCGGCCGTTGCGCGCGCGGCCGCCGTGAGGCGCTTCGAATCGTCGACCCCGTGGGGCCGGCCGTCCGGCGGCAACACGACCGCCGCGGCGACCACCGGACCGGCCAGCGGTCCGACGCCGACCTCGTCGACCCCGGCGACACGACTCAACCCCCGAGCCCAGAGTTCCCGTTCCACCTGAAGCAGCGCGCCAAAACGCGCCGCCTGTCGCCTCGCGCGTGTGCTGGTCGCCATCGTCCCTTCCTTCCCGGCCGCGGGCATGATGCCCGAGCGGGGCCGGGACGTTCAACCGCGCGTTGTATTGTGCGCCTTCCGGTCGCTGTGCTCTACTCGGCGGCAACGTGGCGACCGAGCCGGTGACGCAGATAGATCACCATCTGACTGACGGCGGCGCCAAGGGTGTCGGTGCCACTGTCGAGGAGCGACGATGTCCGGCTCGGAACGAAAGCCTGACGCGCCTCGTCGGCCAGCGCGTAAAGTGCGGCCATGAACAGCGCCAACAGCGCCGTACGCGTCCGCCAGGCGGGCGGCCGCCCGCGCCGCAGCGCCCAGTAGAGTAGGCTGCCGAGAATGAAGAACTCGACGAAGTGGGCGGCTTTGCGCACGACAGTGTGCGCCAGAACGAACCCGGCCGGGGTGATGTCGGGGAACAGGAAGCGCAGAACCGGGTCAAGGTACCGGTGCGTATTGCTGGCCGAGAACGGGTCGCCCGAGAGCGTCGAGATGACGAGCAGCCAGAGCACAACCGGCGCCCAGTACCGCAACAACTCTCCAGCCGGAGCGCGGCCCGCAGAGGTCATCGCTTCACCCCAATCCGACAACGATCCCGGCCGGCGGTACGCCGCGAACGGCGGCACGCGCGGCGCCGCTCTGAACCGAGTCGCATGATTGCCCGTCTTGGGTCGTCGATCCTCCTCTTCCTTGCCGCGGCAAGCGTCGCCTTCGTGCTCTGGCGCATCGCCGGTGTCGGCCCGGCGGCGCCGGCGGCGACCCCGACACCGAGCCCGCCGGCGGGCACCCCGACGCCGACCGTAACCCCGTTGCAGGCCCCGAAAGGGTACCGACTGGCCGGCGTCGCCGTGGGCGACGCCGAGTCATACGCCGTCATCGAAGCCCCCACCGGGAGCAGCGTGCTGTACCGATTGAACGCCACGGTTCCCGGTTTGGGCCGCCTCGTGAGGATCGAGCCGGAGCGCGTCGTGCTGGCGGCCACCGATACGGACCAGTTCGAACTCTGGATCGCCCCGGCGCCATCGCCGACGCCGGGCCGCATCCCGGCGAGCCGTGCGCTCACGCCGGAGCGCGGCGGGCGGCCGCGACTCGATCGCAGGACTCCCGGATCAACGCCTTGAGGCGTACCGGGTCGACCGGCTTCTTGAAGAGCACACCCTCCAATCCCTCGAGCCGGCTGCGCTTGATGACGTGATCGCGATCGTAATAGTACCCGGTCATCAGCAGCACCGGCGTCGTGCCGCGCTGTTTGATCTCCATGAATAGATCGTAGCCGTCGAGGTCGGGCATCACGACGTCGCTGACCACGATGTCGACATCCGTATGGTCGAGGATGCGCAGCGCCTCGATACCACCCCCGGCGGTCAGAACCTCGCAGCCTTCCTGGCGCAGCACGTCGCGCAGCGACTGGCAGACCCCCAGATCGTCGTCGACGACCAGCACACGCAGTCCTTTCAAGCTCGGGGTAGCGCTCGCGCACGGCGCCATGGCCAGGTCGGCCATCTGCGTGCCGTCGTGGTACTCGCGCGTCGTGTACTCGGCCCCTCTGGCCATCTCGACCAGTCGGTTGACGATGCGCTGGATCTTGTTCAGTTCGCGCCGCACCGACTCGATCCGCTCCTCCTCGACGATGGCCCGGTCGTCCGACGCGGTGTCGTGGACGAAGCGCGCCAGCATATCCGTCTGGTTGAGGATCACTTCCAGCGGGTTGTTGATCTCGTGGCAGACCGCAACCGCGACTTCGCCGAGCGTCGCCAGACGATCCCGGCGGCGGATTTCTCGCAGGTCCTTGGCGAATCCGAGCGAACCGATTTCGAAACCGTCGGCGTCGTAGAGAATGGATCCGGAAATGGCGACGGGGATCTCCTGGCCCCAGCGGTCGAGAAAAGTGGTTTCGAAGTTCTTGATCTTGCCCGGCCCGGCCGTGTCCTCGTTGCGCATGGCGTCCATCACCCGGCGCGCTTCGGCCATCGACGGATACAGCGTGAGGACGTGCTGTCCGAGGATCTCGGCGGCCGTATATCCGAGGTTCTTCTCGGCGCCGTCGTTGTAAAAGACCACGGTGCCGTTGCGGTCGACGGCGACGACGATGTCGGGCGAGCTCTCGATGAGCTGCTCGAGGTAGTTGGGTGGGAACCTTCCGAGCGCGTCTTGAAATGCACGCGCCGCTTCCGAGGTCATGACGACAACGCCTCCGGTAATCAGCCGGTAAAACCCGGCGGCCGAGCCCACGATTCCAGACGGCCCGGCGGCAGCGGCACGCGCACCCGTTGCTTGCGCGCAAGCCGCAGAAAGACCTTCATCGACGTCTCGAACTCCTCGATCGGTCGCACCTCCAACAGCCCCTCCCCGACCATCGCGTTGAAGGTGTCGGCGCCGCGTTGCGTCCGGAGCACGGTGATCGTCCAACCGTTGGCGCCCACCCCGCCGCAGGAGATGTCCGCCAGCTCGGCGGAAAAGTCGCCGCAGTGGTGACATTCGGGGCGAGCGTATTCCTGCGCGTCGCGCAGCGGGATCTCCACCCGCTCGCCGTTGTTCTTGTCGATCAGGATCTTCCCCTTCACGTTGAACTTGCGGATGTCCCGCAACGGGATGCCCATCCGCCCCTCGATCGTGTCCACCATCAGCTCGTCGAAGGTGAACACCTCGCTACAGAGGAGCCCGACGGTTAGCACGACCCGGTCGCCGAAGTTCTTGAGAAAGTACCGCTGCCGCTCCAGGTGTTTCTCCTTCTTGCGACCGTTGTCGAGAAACGCCGGATCGGCAAGCTGCATCTTGCGCACCGGGGTTATCTGGCAGGGCACCCCGACGAACGCCACGCGCGACAGGCCCCCGCGTTCGGCATCGGCGAGGGCAAGGTCGTTCGGGCAGTAGGTGTACCACGAGCTGGCGCTCGCAATCGCCTCGTCGACGGTGGTGACCACCCGTGGCCGCGGCGCACACGGAGCACTGTCCTCGACGGTCGATACGACCGCGCCGTCGAAGGTGCCGTTGCGGAGCCCCCAGACCAGAATCGAGGTCACGACCCCACCGTCCTCGCAGCGCGCCAGGACAGCAGGGTCCTTGGCTCGCGCGGCAACGATGCGTCGATAAGCGCCGAATCCGCCACGGTACACATGGTCGTCGCCGAACACCCGATCGCCGAGATGGTGCTCGCGGTCGCCGAGACGGGGGCACACCTGGGCACACACGTCGCACCCAATCCCTAAACTGATGCCGCAGTGATCGAACGGGTTGGAGGCCTTGGCGACCTGCTTGGGCTTGCCGTCGACGTAGTCGATGACGTTGTGCGGGCACACGAGGACGCAACTGCCGCACTCGCAGCAGCTCCCATACGCCACCACCTCGTTCATCATTTCCCTGAAGGTCGCGTGCATGCGGGATATCTAATTGACGCTATCCCCGCCAACCCGGAGAGTCAACGTCCTAGGAGCCTGTCGGAGAAAGCGGGCCCTCGCCCTTCGACGGGCTCAGGGCGAGCGGAAAATGCTGTGAAATCAAGGCAGAGCCCGCTCGTGCTGAGCTTGTCGAAGCACCAGCGGGCCTTTCTCCGACAGGCTGCTAGCGAAAGCGACTCCGCGTCTGCGGTGTGAACGCCGACCGCCCCGCAAGCGATCGCCGCGCACCGGGAGCGTCGGCCCGCGACACCTTAACGGCGAACCGTTCGGAATTAAGGCCGAATCCCCCTCGCCACGCTCCCTTCTTCCGAGCGTCGGCAGTCAACGAAAGGTCCGCCGGCGGGGCCCCGAACGTGCGGATGTGCCCGTAACGGTGGGAGCGCACCACCACCGTACCCGCAGGGTCGATCCGCACAGCGACGGCCCCGTCCGTGTCGGTCCGCAGGATCGTCGCGCCGCGGCTTCCGTAGCGCCGCACCACGTCGCGGTGCGGGAAGCCAAAGGGGTTACCGAAACCGGCCGACACGACGGCCAGGGCGGGGGCCGTGGCGTCGACGAACCCGGCGGTGCTCGAGGTCCGACTGCCGTGATGCGGAACCTTGACCACGGTGCTCCCCAGCTCCGTTGCCGGACGCTGCAGCAGCGCGCGTTCGCCTCCGGCCTCGATGTCTCCCGGAAACAGGACATGTCGAGTTCCGAACGAAAGGCGCAGCACCAGGGAATCGTCGTTGGGCTGGCCGGACAGGGCACCGCCCTCTGGCGAGACGACCGTGGCCACGACGGCCCCCAGTTGCCGCGTTGCACCTCGCGCCAGCACGCGCTCGACGGCGCCTTGCTCGCCAACTACTCGCCGCAGCGCCGCGAAGCGGGCGCCGGATGCCGCCTGCCCGTTCCACCACAGCTCGCGCGGCGCGAACTGCTGGGCCAGAAAAGCGAGGCCGCCGTAATGGTCCCACTGCGCGTGGCTCAAGACCAGGTAGTCGATGCGGCCGATTTTCCGCTGCCACAGGAACGGAGCGACGAGGCGTTCGCCGGTATCGAACGTGTCGCCCAGCCCCCCGGCGTCGATGACCAGCACATCCCCGCCAGGCAACTCGACCACCGCACAGTCGGCCTGACCGACGCTCAGGAACGTCACCCGCAGGTCGTCGTGCAGGTAGCGCTCGCCGTACCACCAACCAGCATCGATGGCCATGGCAAGCGCCAGCAGAATCAGCGCGCCGCTCCGCCGGCGGCCGCGCAATAGCACCGCGCTCCCCAGCGCCCCGTACAGGATTGCCAGCTCGATCCCGGTAGGCGTCACCACGCGCCAGACCGCATACGGAATCCGCGCCAGCGCATCGACGATCCCCAGGCCCAGCGCGAGTCCGGGCCAGGCCAGCAGCACGAAGAACCTGGCCAGCGGTTCCCACACCAGGTACGCCACGGCGCCCAACAAACCGAGGATTACCGTGGCACCGCCGAGCAACGGGACGACGACGGCATTGGCAACGAGGCTCACCGGCGTAACCTGATTGAAGTGCAAGGCGGTCAGCGGCGCCGTCGCCAGAAAGGCCAGAACCGAGACCGCGAGGTACATGGCGGTCGCCCGTTCGAGTCGCACCCGCCAGCCGCGCAGCGAGGCCATGGTGGTTTCCTCGTGCGCCCGCCATCGATCGCCGAACCTCTCCATGCCGACGACCAGGACCAGAACCGCCACGAACGAGAGCTGAAAGGAGATGTCCATCGACGCGCCGGGCGACCAGATCAGCAGGCCCAGCGCGGCTGCGGCAAGGCTGACCAGCAGGTGGCGCTGGCGATCGCAGACGACGGCGCCAAGCACGACGACAACCATTATGACCGCCCGCAGCGTGGCAACGCTTGTCCCGGCAATGCCGGCGTACATCAGCACACCGGCCACGGCGGCACCGACGGCGAGCCTGGGTACCGCTCCGGTGAGCAGGATCGATCGGCTGCGAGCCAGCAGCCAGCGGAAGGCGGCGTAGCCGGCCGCGGCAACCAGCCCGACGTGCAATCCGGAAATCGACAGCACATGGGCAACACCGGTAGCTGTAAACGCAGCACGCACATCCGCCGGCAGTTCGTTGGCCGTGCCGACAATCAACGCCCCGAGCAAGGCGGCCGGCGCCGGCGGCAATACGCTCCCGAACAACCCCCCGACACCCCGCCGCCAGCGCGCGAAGGCCGGTCCGACGCCGCTGTCCGGCCGGTCCAGCAACTCGATGTCGCGGTCGGCGGCGAGGAACCCCGTGACGTAAACGCCGCGCCGCGCCAGATAGGCGCGGTAATCGAGTTCGCCCGGGTTGCCGAAGTTGCGCGGCGCCCGGATCGACACCCGCAGACGCACCCGATCACCCACCCGCCACCGACGACCCATCTCGCGCACGTTGACCAGGACGGCACCCTGCACGGTGCGTTCGCCCTCGGCCGTGCCGATACGCTCGCCCGCAATCCACAACCGGCCTCCCCGCCCACGCTTCTCGCCATCGGTCGTCAAAGTCGCCTCGAGCGCCGCATAACGACGCGGGGCCCATTGCGCGATATGGTCTGCGGGCAGGTGGGGGCGGTAGACGCGATCGGCGGCCAGCCACGCGATCAAGAAGCTGAGGAGCAACATCCCGGCCCGGCGGCCGGCCCGATGCGGAAGTGCGATCAAGGCGACCGCGGCGACTGCCGATCCGACCGTCGACGGCGGTGCCGCCGTGCCGGCTGCAAGCAGGTCGCCGGCAATCCACGCCGGCGCTACGACGAGCAGCAGCGGTGCCGCGGCGAATCGCTCCATCGCGGCACGAGCGAACCGACCGGGAGGGCCCACACGCCGCCCGACCGCTAACCGGGCGCGATCATTCGTCGTCGCCCCGAGAAAAGCCGGCATCCCCGGTTTCTCCGGTGGCGGCCGACGGCTCGCGCCGATCTGCCGGCGCGGCGGCGAGGGCGGCGTGGATCTGGGTCGCCAGAGCAGTCGAAATGCCGGGAACGCGCGCCAGCTCGTCGATGCTTGCCGCCCGTACTCGTAGAGCGCTGCCGAAGTGCCGCAGCAGAGCTTTGCGTCGCGCCGGCCCCACACCGGCAATGCCGTCCAGCACCGAACGCAGCCGCTCCTTGCCGCGCAGGCTCCGGTGGTAGGTAATGGCGAACCGGTGCGCTTCGTCGCGAAGTCGCTGCAAGAGAAAGAGCGCCGTCGAATTGCGCGCGAGAACGATCGGGTTCTTGCGCCCGGGGACGAAGACCCGTTCGTCGCTGCGATTAACCGCGGTCGCTTGCGCCGCCCTTTCCACCCGCGTCTTGGCGAGGCCGACCACGTCGACTTCGGCGATGCCGAGTTCGGCCAGCACCGACACGGCCACGTTGAGCTGACCCTTGCCGCCGTCGACCACGAGCAGATCGGGAAAGTCCCGCCGTTCCAGCCCACGGCGGAAGCGCCGCACGAGCACCTCGTACATCATGCGGAAATCGTCGGCCCCGGGCACCGTCTTGATGCGAAAGCGGCGATAGCGGTTCTTGTCGGGCTCGCCCTCGTCGAAGGTGACCATCGACCCGACCGCGAGCTGACCCTGGATGTTGGAGATGTCGAAGCATTCGATGCGCTTCGGGGCGTTGCGCAGGCCGAGCCGGCGCTGCAGCTCCTCGCTCATGCGCTCGCGCTGGCGGTCGACGTCGCGACGCTCGCGGAAGCTCTGCGCCGCGTTCTCGCCGGCCATCTCGACCAGGCGCGCCTTGTCGCCGCGTTGCGGGCGCAGCACGGACACCCGACGGCCTTTGCGTTCCGACAGATAGTCGGTTCGCACCTCGGCGTCGTCGAGTTCCACCGGCACCAGAACCTCGTCCGGCACGTAACGGTCACCCTGATAGAACTGGGTCAGCAACGCCTCGACCACTTCCGTATCGGGAAACTCGAAGTCCTCGAAGCTGTACGTCTGATTCGACGTGAGCTTGCCCTGGCGTATGAACAGCACCTGCGCCTCGATGAAGCCACCTTCGCGATAGATGCCAAAGACGTCCTGGTCGACGCCCCAGTGGGCCACCACCTGCTGCTTCTCCTGCGTCTGTTCGATAGCGCGAATGCGGTCGCGCAGGCGGGCCGCGTCTTCGAAGCGTTCCGCTTCGGCCGCCGCGATCATCTCGTCGCGGAGCTGGCGCACGAGTTGGGAGCTGCGACCTTCGAGCAGGAGCACGGCGGCGCGCAGGTGTTGCGCATACACGACCGGGTCGACGG
Organism: Candidatus Binatia bacterium; assembly: GCA_023150935.1. Lineage (NCBI taxonomy): Bacteria > Candidatus Binatota > Binatia (SeqCode) > Binatia bacterium. Next base: position 194,418 of record JAKLJW010000003.1, read on the forward strand.
GCAAGCAGCACGGACCGAGGCAGCGCTTGATCTGGTACTCAAGACACGGGCGACTGCGGTTACGGAAAACGCCATCGCTGCAAGTCCGCAGCGGAATGACCTTGCGAATGGTGTCGATCGTGTCCCGCACGCTCTGCGCCGAAGCGTAAGGGCCGAAGTACCGGCTGCCGTCCTTGACGATCTTGCGGGTTACCAGCACTCGCGGCCACGGGTCCTGCACGGTCACCTTCACGCTGACGTACGACTTGTCGTCCTTCAGTCGGATGTTGTAGCGTGGTTTATATCGCTTGATAAGATTATTTTCAAGTATCAACGCCTCCTTGTCGTTGGTCGTGACCAGGGTTTCGAGGTCGGCGACGCGCGGCATGAGAAAGCGGATCTGGCTGCGCTCGTCGCCGCCCCGGAAGTACGTTCGCAAGCGAGCGCGCAGGTTCTTCGCCTTGCCGACATAGATGATCTTGCCGTGGCGGTCCTTCAATAGATAAACGCCGGGCCGCGGCTGCACGGCGGCAAGCCGGGCCGCGAGGGCAACGGTACCCGCCGGCGCCTTCCCGGAAGCGTCGTCGATAGGGTCGGACACGCGGCGGATTATAGCGCGAGGAGTTGGGGGACTTGAGGGCCGCCTGGGGGCTCGGGGGCTTTTATGGAGCGTCTTTCCCGATCCCTCACCCTCTCACGCCATCACGCGCTCACGCCCTCACGCCCCCGGGCCCCCACGCCCTAATTCCCCGTTGATTTCTCCCCGGCACCGGCCGTAGCATCCTGCACAGCCATGAAGCGCTGGTTTGCCATGTCGGCGATCGGGCGAGATCGGCCGGGAATTGTCGCCGATCTCGCCGAGCTCATCTACGAGTGCGACTGCAACCTCGAGGATTCGAGCATGACCATCCTCGGAAGCGAGTTTGCCGTACTGCTACTGCTGACCGGCGAGGGCGCGGACGTGGGAGCGCGGTTGTCGGCGGCGTGCAAACGCGTCGAGTGGGAGAAGCGGCTCACCGTGTTCTTCCGGCCGCTGGATGCGGCGCCGCCCGGGTACGGCGCCACGCCGCCGCGGCGCCGCTACGAGTTGCAGGCAACCGGCATCGACAAGGCCGGCATCGTTGCCCGGGTGGCTCGCTGCCTGGCGGACCAGGGCATCAACATCACCCACATGGCGACGCAGTCACGGCCGGAGCCGTTGAGCGGCACCTCGATGTACAGCATGCAAATCCGCATGGACGCGCCGGCCGACGTCGACGAGTCGGCCCTGCGGGCGGGGCTCGATGCCATCGCCGCGCAGTTGCACGTCGAAATCGCGTTGCAGCCGACCGACGGCGAGGCCTGACCGCCGCCGCCGCAAGCGGGTGCCTGACGCCGACCGGCGTGCTACGGTATCTACCAGGAGGGTCTTCTAATGTTCGGCCTTGGCGTTCCCGAGCTCGTCATCATCCTTGTCGTCGCGCTGCTCATCTTCGGGCCGGGCCGCCTGCCGGAAATCGGCGGAGCTATCGGCCGCGGGATTCGCGATTTCCGTAAAGCGTTCGAGAGCAAGGACGAGGAGCCGAAGAAGGTGGACAGCAACCCCGACGCGCCGCCACCAGGGTGAACCGGGACGCTAGTGTCCGAGGTCCAGCGGCTGATCGCGCCAGTCGCCGGCGTGGACCCAGTTGACGTAGCGAACCAGAGCATCGAGGTCGGTGTCGCCGATGAAGTCTTTGTAGGCGGGCATGTAGACGCGTTGGCCCTCGATGAAGTAGCGCGCGATGGGGTGCTCGCGCAGGCGCGGCAGGGTGCCGTCGCGAATCCAGGCGCGCAGTTCGTCGTCGTCGCGCACCAGATCTCGGAAATCGTCCCCCCACCAGCCGGGAACGTACCCCTTGAACGAGCCGGGGTTGGCCCCGCCGCCTGCGCCCATCGGACCGTGGCAGTGAAAACAGTTGAGCGCCAAGGCCAGTTCCTGCCCCCGCGCCACGACCGCGTCGGCCGGAACGATCAGACCGGAAACCACGCGTAAGTAAGCCAAGAGGTCGTCGATCTCGGCACTGCCGAGATAGCCGCGATAGGCGGGCATGGCGAGTAGCTGTCTGGCCATGGCCTGGCGATACCGCGGGTCATTGCGCTTACGCGCCGGAGCGCCGTCGACGATGTACTCGCGCAGCTCGGCATCGCTCTTGACGAACATCATCAATGTACCACCGGTGAAGCCGGGCACCTCGCCGTCCTTACTGCCCGGGTTGGCGACGCCCCCGGCACCGTCGGGGCCGTGGCAATCGAAGCAACCGGCCCGCACGGCCACGGCGTAGCCGCGCTGCGGCGCCGTGATTTCGACCCGCAGCACCAGCCGGCGCGCCGCGGGATACGCGAGTACGGCGACGGCGATCAGGAAAGCGAAGAACCAGACCGGCATCCGCACCGTGGACCTCACAGGTCGAGCACCACGGTCGCTTCCCAGCCGGCAGCCGTCTGTGCGACCCGGAGCCGGTGCAGGGTCACCGCCTTGACATCGCCGGCGAGCTGGTGGCGGGCCGGGTCGATCGACTCACCGGCCAGTGTGGCGGCGACGCGAACACCCTCGGCCGTGTCGTCGACCGCGACCTCGGTCGGACGCAAGAACAGGCCCTCTGCGTCCTTGTAGTAAATCAATTCTTCGAGAAACCGCAGCAGCGCCAGATCGCGACTCGCCGCCTCGACCCGCGCCGTGCGCACAACGTCGTGGCGCAGCGCCTCCGGATTGCCGAGCATCGCCGCCAGCGTCGCTTCGGCGGCAGCGCAAAAGCACTCGGCGAGCGTCTCCCCCACGGCGACGAAGCCGACGTCGGCGGTGGGGGCATCCTCGACGAACCGATATGGGCCCACCGCCGCATCACCCCTTGACGTTACCGATCGGCGTCAGGCGCACGACCGGCCGGCTCAGCCCCGCAGCCGCGGTCGCGGCCACGACCGCGTCGATGTCCTTGTACGCAGCGCCCGCCTCCTCGGCGAGGCCGGCATAAGAGACGGTACGGACATAGATACCGCGATGAGCGAGGTCGCGTTCGAGCTGCTGGCCGCGGAACTGCTTCTTCGCCGCCGCGCGGCTCATGGTGCGGCCGCTGCCGTGCGCGGTGGTGAAGAACGCCGCCCGACCGCTCTCTACTCCGCACAGCAGATACGAACCGGTCTCCATGCTGCCGCCGATAATCACCGGCTGGCCGATAAACCGAAACGCCGCCGGCACGTCCGCCATGCCCGGTGCAAAGGCCCGCGTCGCCCCCTTGCGGTGCACCAGCAACTGGCGTCGCCGGCCGCCGACCTCGTGCTCCTCCAGCTTCGCGGTGTTGTGCGAAACGTCGTACACCATATCGAGGCCAAGATCGCGCGCGTCGCGACCGAGGACGTCGCTGAACACCTCGCGGATGCGGTGCAGGATCATCTGCCGGTTGGCGAAGGACATGTTCATGCCGCACTTCATCGCCGCGAAGTACGCCTGACCTTCCGCGGACCGGAACGGCGCGCAGGCGAGGTCGCGGTCGGGCAACTTGATGCCGAACTTCTTGTCCATCAGCGGCAGGAACGCCTGCACATAGTCGCTGGCGATCTGATGACCGAAGCCGCGGCTGCCGCAGTGGAACATGACGACGACCTGGTACGGCCGGTCGATGCCCATGACCGCGGCGGCTTCGGCATCGAAGACGTGCTCGGGTTTGACGATCTGGATCTCGAGGTAGTGATTACCCGAACCGAGCGTACCGACCTGGGCGCGGCCGCGATCGAGGGCCCGCTTGCTGACGCAGTCGGGGTCGGCACCGGCGATCGCACCGCGTTCCTCGGTGCGGTCGAGATCCTCGGGCCAGCCGTAGCCGTGGTCAATGCACCAGCGCGCGCCGTGACGGCCGACGTCGCGGAACTCGGCGTCGCCGAGCTTCAGGAAGCCGTGGCCGCCGACCCCGGCGGGCACCCGTGTGTACAGTGCGTCGACCAGGCGGTGGACGTGCTCGCGGATATCGTCGTGCACCAGATTGGTACGCACCAGACGCATACCGCAGTTGATATCGAAGCCGATGCCCCCGGGAGAAATGACGCCGGTGTCGGGGTCCATCGCGGCCAGACCGCCGATCGGGAACCCGTAGCCCCAGTGGCCGTCGGGCATGCAGAAGGCGCGGTCGACGATGCCGGGCAGCAGCGCCACGTTGGTGATCTGCTCGAAGACCTGGTCGTCCATGCCGGCGAGGATCTCCGGCGTGGCGAAGATGCGCGCGGGCACGCGCATGCCAGGCTTGGCCGAACGCGGGATGTCCCAGACGGCCTCGTCGACCTGCTGCAGGTGCCGGCGCAACGCGCTGCCGCGCGCCTTGTTCGCGTCACCCATCTATGCGGAGCGTACGCGCGGCGATTACCCGCCGCAAGGCGCGCGCGGTTCACTCAGGACCGACGATCGAATCGAAGAACTTGACCAGATCGCCGCGCTCGGCGCCGCCGTTGAAGGCCATGGCGGCGCGCGGGTGCTGATTCATCAGACCGGTGATCATGTAGGGAATGTCGAAGCCCCAGCGCAGGTCCTTGCGCAGCGGTTCGATGTGATCCTGGATGCACTGCAGCACCGGGCGCAGGCGGTAGCGTGGGTTGTGGAGGAAGCCGATGAGCAGCTCGGTCTGGCAGTTGCCGGCACCGCGGCCGAGTCCGGCCAGGCTGCTGTCGAGCAGGTCGGCGCCCTTGATGGCGGCCTCGATGGTGTTGGCGTAGGCGAGCTGCTGGTTGTTGTGGGCGTGCATGCCGACGGTCTTGCCGCGCGGTTTGGCGATGGCGAGGTACTTGTCGATCAGGTAGTGCACCTGCTCGCTGTAGAACGAGCCGAAGCTATCGACCAGATACACGGCGCCGACGACCGAGTCGCACAGCAACTCGAGCGCACTTTCGATCTCGCGCTCCGGCACGGTCGAGGCCGCCATCAGGTTTACCGTCGTTTCGTAGCCCTTGGCGTGAGCGTCGGCGATCATGTCGAGCGCCACCGGGATCTGATGGATGTACGTGGCCACCCGCACCATATCGACGACGCTGTCCTTCCTGGGGAGGATGTCCTCGCCGTAGTCGCAGCGCTCGGCGTCGGCCATCACGCACAACTTGAGGTCGGTCTGGTTGTCGCCGACGATGCGGCGCACGTCCTCCTCGTCACAGAACTTCCACGGCCCGAAGTTCTCTCGCCTGGCGATACGCCTGGAGGTCTTGTAGCCGATCTCCATGTAGTCGATGCCGCCCTCGACGCAGGCACGGTAGACGGCGCGCACGACGTCATCGCTGAAGCGGTGATCGTTCATCAGGCCGCCGTCGCGGATGGTAACGTCGACGATTTTGATCTCGGGGCGATACGAGACCCACTTGTGCGCGAAGGTCTTGGCGTTCTCTACCTTGGTCATGGTCGCTGCCTCGCTGGAGCTGGGGTTGGACGATGTGACAACCAGCACCGATAGCCGGTACAAACCCCGGTCGCAACCGGCAGTCGGCTTGAGTGTGGCGGCGATGTCAGCAGGCGAACGCCGGGGATCTGCGCTTACGCGGGGCGAGCGGCGGCACAGGCCGTAACCAGGCGGCGCACCTCGGCAGCGATACGATCGTAGGCCCGGTCAGCGAGCCAGTCCCGGCGGAAGACGCTGGCGCCGAAGGCCACGGCCGCGGCGCCGCAGGCGAAATACGTCGTCAGATTTTCGGCATTGACCCCGCCGACGGCCATAAGCTCGATGCGGTCGAAGGGTCCCTTGATCTCGCGCAGGTAAGTCGGCCCGAACACGCCGGCGGGAAAGACCTTCACCATCGTCGCCCCCGCGGCCCACGCGGCGTAGATCTCCTGCGGCGTCAGGGCACCGGGGAAGACCGGCACGCCCTCGGCGGCACAGCGCTCCACCACCGCCGGCACGAGAGTCGGCATGACGACGAACGAGGCGCCGGCGGCGAGCGCGGCGGCGAGCGCGTCGAGATCGAGGACGGTGCCGGCCCCGACCATCAGCCGCTCGCCGGCGACGGCGCGCAGGCGTGCGATCAACGCCGGCGCGCCGGCGGTGTTCATGGTGATTTCGACGGTCGTCAGCCCGGCGCCGATCACCGCTTCGGTCAACGGCTCGACGTCCTCGGCGGCGATGCCGCGCCAAATGCCCACCAATGGCAGGCGGCGGAAGCGGTCAAGGTCCATTGCCCATCGCTGCTAGCAGCGCCGTGCATACCCTTCCAGTCGCCGCGGGTTCACGCTCGCCAGCGATCTGCCAGTTCAGCAGGGACCCGTCATGTGGAGTCCTGAAGGCCGGCCAGATAGCGCCAGGCGTCGGCCACACGGACGCCAGCCGGGGCAGCACGGCCAGCGGTCTCGCGCGCGATCAGCCAGCGGGTTTGCGGCCCGCCCGGACGCTGAATCGCCGCGCACTCCCGGCGCCAGGTCTCGTCCTCGGACAGCGACCAGGCAGTGTTAACCCAGGCTTCCGCGTCCGCGCCTCCAACGGCCAGATCGATCTCTTGCGGCCCTCCCAAATACGCAAGGTCTTCGCGCTGGCGGCGATGGTGGAGAAACACAGCGTTCTCGAGGCGCCGGCCCCGGTCAATGAGCGGCCCGGGTCGGTAAGGGTAGCCGAGCGACCAATCCACGACGTGAAGCTTCTTCGGCTGCATGGCCTGTTTGCGCAGCGAGCGATCCGCCACCGGCAACAGATAGACGAGATATGCCTCCTCCAGGTGGCGCAGGTAGCGGTAGAGGGTGTCCTTGCCAACGGCCAAGCCCCGCGACCGCAGGTCGAGATACAGCCGGTGCGGACTCAACAGCGTCGCAGGGGATGCCAGGCAATGCCGCAGCATCTCGCGCAAGATCAAGGGATTGGACAGGCCGTGCCGCTCGACCAGATCGCGATAGAAGACCAGGTCGACGTACTCTCGCAAGATGCGCGGACGCAGCGCCTCCTCGGCCAGGACAACCTCGGGCAACCCACCGGTCTGCAGGTAGTCGTCGAGCGCCGCCGCCATCCTTGCTTCGGAGAGCGCCGAATAGGGCTCGTGGGAGAGACCGCGAAACGTAAGGTATTCGGCGAACGAGAGCGGAAACACCTCGTAGCTCAGGCAGCGCCCACGCAAACCAGTGGCGATTTCGCGGCTGAGCAGCTTCGACGAAGAACCGGTCACAAACACCGCTCCCGCCCGCGTGTCGTGCAGGCGGCGTACGAAACGCTCCCAACCGGGCGCGTTCTGCACTTCGTCAAAAAGGAAGTACCGAGGGCTGGCCGCGTGGGCGGGATGCAACTCCGCGTGCGCGTGTAGGACGGCGTCGAGGTCTCTGGCGCGCAGCGGCTGGAGGCGGTCGTCTTCGAAGTTCAACGCGACGATCTGGCGACGATCGACCCCCGTCGCCTGCAGGCGCCGAATGACGTCCAGCAGCAGGAACGTCTTGCCGCTGCGGCGGATGCCGACGAGTACGATCACCTTACCCGAGTTCAGCGGTACATCGACGGCTCGCGGCCGCATGGACGGCAACAGCAGTTCCTCAGCCTCCCGAAGCACGTACTTCAGCCTTTCCTTGTCCATGGGGAAACAACTACGGCATCCTTTCCTCGGATGCAAGGAAACGGGTGTTCGCTCCGAACGGTCCGAGGGAATTCGCGGGGTATGCAGCCTCCCGGCCCCGCCCACGAAACCGCCGCCTTGACTCAGGCGGTCCGGTTGAGCAATCGTCCCGAAGGCCCGGCATTTCTCGGCAACGTTCCATCAGGAGGCGAAGGCGTGGCTGACCTCGACGACGTGAAGGATACCAGGGACTTCCACCTGGACGTGCCCCAGCCCCGGGAAGCCTTCTTCCTCAAGGGCTCGACCGCACTTGACTGGGGGATGCAGAACCGCCTGGCGCGCATCTTCGAGCCGGCCTCGGGGCGCACCGTGATGCTCGCCATCGACCATGGCTACTTCCAGGGACCGACGTCGGGTCTCGAGCGGGTCGACGTCAACATCGTCCCTCTTCTGCCCTACGCCAGCGCGCTGATGCTCACTCGCGGCGTGCTGCGCAGCACTATTCCCGCGTCGTTCACCCGCGGCGTTGTCTTGCGCGCGAGCGGCGGCCCGAGCATCCTGAAAGAATTGTCCAACGAGCAGCTCGCGGTAGATGTCGAGGACGCCGCTCGACTCGGCGTCGCGGCGATGGCGGTGCAGGTGTTCATCGGCGGCGAGTTCGAAACCCAGTCGATTCACAACCTGACCCGGCTGGTCGACGCCGGCATGCGCTACGGCATCCCCACTCTGGGCGTCACCGCGGTCGGTAAGAGCATGACCCGCGACGCGCGCTACTTTCGTCTGGCATGCCGCATCTGCGCGGAACTCGGCGCCCAGTTCGTGAAGACCTACTACGTCGAGCAGGGGTTCGAGACGGTCACGGCCTCCTGCCCCGTGCCGATCGTCATGGCCGGCGGCAAGAAACTGCCCGAGATGGACGCCCTGACCATGGCGCATCGGGCGGTTTCCGAAGGCGCGGCGGGTGTGGACATGGGACGCAACATCTTCCAGTCCGAGGCCCCCACGGCGATGATCCAGGCGGTCGGCGCCGTCGTCCACCACGGCATGAAGCCCAGGGACGCCTTCGACCTGTACCAGACGCTGCGCCACGAGAAGAAGCGCGACGCCCGGGCGGTCGGCTGAAGAACGCCGGCGCGCCGACTTCCGCCGCAACGGAGAACCGCTCTTGGGTGGAACCCCCGGCACCGTCGCCCTGCTCGAAAGTCTGGCGCCGACGCTCAGCGTCGGCATGCTCACCGCCGACCTGATGGCGCTGGGTGCCGAGATCTCCCGGCTCGAAGGCACCGGCGTGCAGCTCGTACACATCGACGCCATGGACGGCTGCTTCGCGCCGATGATGACTTTCGGCCCGCCGCTGGTTCGCGCCATGCGCACGTCGCTGCTCAAGGACGTCCATCTGATGATCCGCGACCCGCTCGACAAGTTGGCCGACTGGGTGGCGGCGGGGGCGGACCTGATAACCATACACGCCGAGTCGTGCACGCACGTGCATCGCGTACTGCAGCAACTCGGTACGATGCAGAACGCCAACGACCCGGCTCGCGGGATCGTGCGCGGGATTGCGCTGAACCCGGGCACGCCGCTCGAGGTCATCGATCCGTTGCTCGACGAGATCGACCTGGTACTGCTGCTGGCCGTGAATCCGGGCTGGGGCGGGCAGCGCTTCATCGCGCGCTCGATGGACCGGATCATCGCGGCGCGCCGGCGCCTCGCGGGTGCGGGACACCGGGTGCTGCTCGGCATCGACGGCGGCGTCACGCGGGACAACATCGGCGCGTTCGCCACCGCCGGCGTCGACATTGTGGTCGCGGGCAGCGCCGTGTTTGACGGACGGGCGCCGGCGGAAAACGCCCGCTTTATGCTCGATGCGCTGGCACGTCGCTGACGTTGCTCGCGGCAGTGGGAGAATCGTGTCGACCGGAAGCGCGGCGGGCCGGAAGGAAGGCTGGACCTAGATGCAGTCGCAATGGTCTGAGGCGGATGCCGCTCGCTGCAGCGAGCGCTGGTCGCCGCGCTACGGCGACGACCTGGCGTTGCGCACCTATGCGAGTCGGCTGCTCGGCGCGCACGACGACCTCGTGCTCCATGGCGGCGGCAACACCTCGGTGAAGACCAGCCGGACCGACGTCCTCGGTGAAACCGTGGCGGCGATTTTCGTCAAGGCATCGGGTCGCGACCTGGCAACCATCGAGCCCGAGGGGCATTGCGGTCTCGATCTCGGCTATCTGCGCCGCCTGCGCGCCTTGCCGGAGCTCGACGACGACGCCATGGCCAATCAGCTCCGCACCCATCTGCTCGACGCGCGCAGCCCGACGCCGTCGGTCGAGACCCTGGTCCACGCCTTCGTGCCCGAGAAGTTCGTCGACCATAGCCACGCCGATGCCATCCTTGCGCTCACCAACGTGCGCAATGGGGAGCGCGCGGTACGCGCGGCGCTCGGCGATGAGACCGTCGTCCTGAGCTACGTACGGCCGGGCTTCCAGCTCGCTCGCGCCGTGGCCGACGCCTACGAGGCCCACCCGGGCTGGCGCGCCATGGTGTGGATGCACCACGGAATCATGACCTGGGGGCCGACGGCGCGGATATCGTACGAGACGATGATCGAGATGGTGACGCGCGCCGAGGAGTGGCTGGGACGTCAAGGTGCGGCCCGGCCTGCGGTCGCGTCCACGGCGGCCGTGGCCGCGGCGCACGAACGGCTGGCCGCCGTGGCGCCGGTGTTGCGGGGTGCGCTCGCGAAACCCAGCGGCGATCCCGACCGGCCGTACCGCCGGGTCATCGTCCGGCCGCTGATAACGCCCGAAGTACTGGCCTTCGTCGACTCGCCGCAGGGGCGCGGCCTCGCGTTGACGCCTCCACTGACCTCCGATCACCTGATCCGCACCAAGGCGTTCCCCCTGTGGATCGATGCGCCGCGCTTCGACGACCTGGACGCGCTTGCGGCGACCCTGCGCGCGGCCGTGCGCCGCTACGCCGGCGAGTATCGCGCCTACGTCGACCGCCATGCGGCCCGGCTGCCACCTGGAATCGCTCGCTTCGACGCCCTTCCGCGCGTCGTCCTCGTCCCGGGATTGGGCGCACTGTGCGCCGGCAACGACGTCGATGCCGCGACGATCGCCCTCGAAGTAACCGCGCACACGCTGGCCGTAAAGTCGCGCATCGGCGCGATCGGGGCTTACGAAGGGCTGCCCGAGGCCGAGCTATTCGACATGGAGTACCACGCGTTTCAGCACGCCAAGCTCGCCCGCAGCGAGGCGCCCCTCCGCGGCCACGTCGCCATGGTCACGGGGGCCGCCGGCGCGATCGGGTCGGGCATCGTGCAGACGCTGCTCGAGCAGGGCGCGCACGTGGCCGTGACCGACCTGCCCGGCCCGGCGCTCGACGAGGCGGTCGCCGACTTCCGCGCGGCATTCGGCGAGTGGGTGTTGGGGGTACCGCTCGATGTAACCGATGGCGCATCGGTGGCCGGCGCGTTCGCGGCCGTGTCGCGCGCCTGGGGCGGCGTCGACCTCTTGGTGGTCAACGCCGGACTGGCCCACGTCGCCGCGCTCACGGAGTTGGATATCGAGGCATTTCGCCGTCTCGAGCGTGTGAACGTGGAGGGCACCGTGCTGGCGATCGCGGAAGCGGCGCGGCATTTCCGCCGGCAGGGCACCGGGGGCGACATCGTTCTGGTTTCCACAAAGAACGTGTTCGCGCCGGGGGCGAGGTTCGGCGCGTACAGCGCGACCAAGGCCGCCGCGCACCAATTGGCGCGCATTGCCAGCCTCGAGCTCGCCGAGTACGACGTCCGGGTAAACATGGTGGCGCCCGACGCCGTGTTTGCCCACGGCGCCCGGCGCTCGGGGTTGTGGGCGGCCGTCGGGCCGGAGCGGATGCGCGCCCGCGGCCTCGACGAGGCCGGCCTAGAGGAGTACTACCGCACGCGCAACCTCCTGAAGGCGCGGGTGACCGCCGAGCACGTGGGCCGCGCGGTGCTGTACTTTGCGACCCGTCAGACGCCGACCACCGGCGCCACTCTCCCGGTCGACGGCGGCCTGCCGGACGCCACGCCGCGGTAGCGTTGGGGCCGAAAAGCCACGCGGGGGTGGGCACCCGTGACACCGCGACTCTCCCGGCGGGCGCCAGGTACGAGCGACCGTCCCACGATACCCCCGAAGCAGACGCGCCGTAGGTATAGCGCTACTGAATCTCCTTGACTCGCGGCGGTGAGTTGGGCCAAGGGTGGGGCGAATCGTGCAAGCGCGTTCGACAACGGGTCGAGGTGACCGGCAGGAAGGGAGAAGTCATGTACCTTCTGAAGGCTGCAGGTGTCCTGGTCGTTCTGGTCGCGTCCGTAGTATCGACGAGCTGGGCGGGTCCGCCGGTCTTCGGCGAACCCGCGGCGCTGAACAGCACGGCGCCGGCGGACGTGGGGTGGGATATATCTCCGGCACTGGCTACCGATACGAACGGCAACTGGGTCGCCACCTGGTACATCGCCAATGACGGCGATTTTGACGTCCTGGTCGCTCGGTCGAGCGACAACGGCGCCACCTGGAGCCCGACCGTCGCGCTCAATAGCAACGCCGCCGTCGACACCGAGGGCGACTCGCACCCCGACGTTGCCACGGACGGTCTGGGCAATTGGGTCGTGGTGTGGGGGTTCTACCCGCCCTGGCCCGACGACTCCGAGATCATGGTCGCCCGGTCCACGGATAACGGTGCGTCCTGGACCGCCCAGGCGTACGTCGACCCCGGGGCTCCGGGCAGCGACACCGTGGACGACTACTACCCCCACGTGACCACGGACGGTTCCGGAACCTGGTTGTCCTTCTGGCGCCACGGCGGCGGCGAGGCCGACATCTATTTCTCCCGCTCCACCGACAACGGCACCACCTGGAGCGTGCCGGCGCCGCTGCACGGGAACTTCCTCACCGACACCGGGTTGGACGATAGCCCGCGCGCCGCCGGCGACGGGAATGGAAACTGGGTTGTGGCATGGTACTCCTCCGACAACCTCGGGGGGTCCATTCCGAACAGCGGGAACATCTTCGTCTCGCGTTCCGCCGATGACGGCGTCACCTGGAGTGCTCCAACCTACCTCAACAGCAATGCGCCGACCGATACGACCTACGAACAAGATACGGGAGTGTCGATCGCGACGGACAAGCTCGGGCACTGGGTTGCCGCGTGGCATTCGGAGTCGACGCTCGGCGGCACCATCGGCAGCGACCCGGATATACTGGTGGCCCGTTCCACGGACAATGGCGCGACCTGGACTGCGGCGGCGCCGCTGAACACCGACGCCGCCGGCGACACCCGAGGCGATACGACGGCAAGCGTCCTCACCGACGCCAAAGGCGGCTGGTTCGCTATCTGGAACGCCAATGGACCTCCCGGGTTAATGATTGCGCAGTCGAACGACGACGGCGCCACCTGGAGCGCTCCGGCTCCGGTCAGCGCATCGACGGTTGACGACAGCGGCTTCGAGTTCGAGAACGCCGCAGGCACCGACGGGAAGGGCAACTTCGTGCTCGCCTGGGTGTCGGACGACACTCTCGGTGGGACCATAGGTACCGACATGGACGTACTGGTCGCCGTTGGGATCGGTTGTCCCACGACACCCCTGAGCGGCTGCCGGGAAGCGACACCGGATAAGGGGGTCCTGCTGGTCAAGGACAACGACAACGACGACCGCGACATGGTGGCCTGGAGTTGGCTCAAAGGCGACGCCACGACGGTCGGCGATCTCCTCGATCCGGTGTCGTCCGATCCATACGTGATGTGCCTTTACGACCAGCGCCTCGGATCGCCAACGCTGCTCCTGAGTACCGGGCTCTTCGCGGGCGGCACCTGTCACGATAAGCCCTGCTGGAGGGCCACGGCGTCGGGCCGCAACTTCAGAGATCGCGACCGTTCTCAGGAAGGTGCGATGACCGCGGTTCTCAAATCGGGAATTCAGGGCAAGGCCAAAGCGCTCTTCAAGTCGAAGGGGATCGGCGTACCTACAATCGGGCTGCCGATGGTGCCGCCGGTAACGGCGCAGCTCCGCAACCGCGGCCTGTGCTTCAGCTCCACGTACACCGCGCCGTCCATCAAGAACGACGCGACCATGTTCAAGGACAAGAGCGACTGATTCCGTATGCATGTTTCGGTAACCCTCGCGCTCGCTGACGCGCCGCGGGGTTCGCCGCACCCAGGCCGGCGCGCCCGTCGGAAAACGATTGCGATCCTTGCGTGAGGTACGCTAACGAGCCCGCCTCTCCTGACACAGGAGGCACTGAGCCTCGCAACGGACCTGTTCGTCGGGATCCGTCAACCCACAGCAGAAGCAAGCGACGTCTCCGCCACCGGTGAGCCCATTGTTCACCGCGACCACAATTTCGTCGATCGTGATCCGGTCGTCGCAGGTGACTTCACCAGCCTCACACGAGGTAGTGGGTGCATCTCCGAGCGCAACGTTAACCATCGTCAGCAAGTCATCGATCGTGACTGAACCGCTGCGATCGCAGTCACCTGCGCCGACGCACTCGGGATCTACACTTGCGGGGATCTCGGAAGAAAACGTAGTCGATGTCGCAGTCCCCGCTGCCACCGCGGTCGCCGCACCGTAGAACGTGACGATGTGTGCTCCCGCGCTACCCGCTACGAGCAACGAAGGCGCCAGAACAACGACCGCAGGAAGCCATCTCTTCATGAACCCTGTCCTCCTTTCGTCCGACGAACGTACAAGGCGGGCACTCCATGGTGGCAACCGGATCCCTTATGGCCCGATCCTCTCCTCGAATCAAAGCCCGATGCCCGATAGCGGGCAGGCACCGGGGCCTGCCCCTACGACAACGCAACGCCGATTTCTGTCCGATGCCCGACGCCCGATAGGGGCAAGCCCCCGTCGTTGTCCCGTCCGATCCCCCCCCCCATGTCGAACGTCCGGCCGGCAATTGCCGGCGAGTGAGCATCCTTCGGTGGGGTCCGGGCTCCGTCACCGTGAACCGCGGCTTGAATAGCTATGAGTATGGGGATACCTTCGCGGCCATGAGAACGGTGCAGATGACGCTGGACGAGCAACTGGTCGAGGCGGTCGATCGGGCGGCTAAGACGCTCGGCACGTCGCGATCGGCGTTTACTCGCCGCGCCCTTCAGGACGCCTTGCGGCGCCTGCACCAGCTCCAATTGGAGGAGAAGCATCGGCGCGGGTACGCGAGGCGACCGGTGCGTAGCGGTGAGTTCGACGTCTGGGAGGCAGAGCAGGCGTGGCCCGAACCATGAGGCGCGGCGAGGTGCGGTGGTATCGGTTCTCCGCGCCCGACAAGCACGGGCCGGTCGTGCGCGGGCGACTGGGGGCGCTTGTCACGACCTTGAATGCGCGCCGGCTGTCCGAAATCCGGGCCGCGCTGCTCTTTGCGCTCGGGTACTGAACGCGCCCGGTGCGGGGGGACGCCGGTGGCGGCCGCCGCACCTTTTTGGCGTCGTGCCGCCTCCGTCGCCGGGTCAATCAGGCCAAATGGGCCGAACGCGCGTTCCGCAGGTTCGTCTCGCGGTTGTCCGATCGGATACCATCCGGCGGGCAGGCCCCTACGACCACGGCGGCGCTAAGCGAGGGGCGGATAGTTGGGTGTCACGCATCGCCCCCTTTGATTCAATCGACTCGTTCGTCGAGCTTGCCCACGGCCCGCTCGCCGATTACCGAGAGTGCGTCTTCCTGAGCTCGCGATACAGCTGCGACTGAGAGGCGTCGGCGGTCAGAAGATCGCACTGGTGGATCAGGGCAGCATAGACGAGGTGTATGTCGACCCAACCGATGCGTCGCAAGGGCTTCGGCAAGCGGTCGATGAAGGCGACAATCTCGTGGTGAGGTGCGATCGGCAGCATCGGGACA
The DNA here is from genome assembly GCA_023150935.1 of Candidatus Binatia bacterium. Lineage (NCBI taxonomy): Bacteria > Candidatus Binatota > Binatia (SeqCode) > Binatia bacterium. The sequence continues at coordinate 209,773 of JAKLJW010000003.1, forward strand.
CCGCCGAACAATACGCGAACCGGGGCGCCTGAGAGCAGCAATTCGCCCTCGACGAACGGGTGGCCAATGGCGACACCGGCTTCCAGCGCTGCGATCACGCCCGGATGACCTTCCGACTGCTTCAGGTGGGAGACCCACGCGGACGTGTCGACGAGCGTCATGAGCCCGCCGACGACAGCTTTCGCCTGGGCGGAGCCTCGATCTCTGGCATCGTTCCGGCGAGAGCGATCGCCCGCCGCCGGGCAGCCTGCTCGATGAGTGCCCTCAGTCCCTTCTCCACCAGCTCCTTCTTCTTCGAGACCGAAGTGGCCCGAACGGCCTCCTCCCAGAGATCATCGTCAACGGTGATGGTCGTCCTCATGGGCATCAAATTAGACCCGGTGAGGCATCACCTCAAGCATCGAGCCGGCGCCAGCGGCGATGGCGATGGCCGAAGGACAGCCGCGCCGGCGGGCAGGCACGGGGGCCTGCCTTACGGCAGCCGCTCTTGAAGCTCGGCCCAGCTCACCACTGTTCCGCCGAACCGCTTCGCCACCTGCTCCGCCTCGTCGCGCGCCGCATAGGCAAGGGCAGGCTTGCCCATGACCCCGGCTCGCTCGATGCCGGCGACGAAGCTCACGCTCTGCACGGGTGCCCAGGGTCGCGCCGCCGCGTCGGTTTTCCCGGGATCGGCCCTCGGGTCGAGCGTTTCCACGAAGATCGCCGTAGGCTTGCCGTGCCCGCTCGGGTTCGACGCGTAAACGACGGCGTCGGACAGCGAGCAGAAAAAGGCGCGAGCGCCATCGCGATGAATGAGCTGCGCGCGCGGCGCGGGCTGCTGAACCACAACCATCCCGCAGGTTGCGCAGGCGGCATCGCCAATCGGGAGCGGCCCCGCCGCCGATTCCTCGCCCCCCGGATTGCTCCGCGAGCAGCCGCCGAGGATACCTGTACAAACGAGGCCGGCTACGAGGACGAAGAGATGGCGGCGAGTGAGCATCGTGCGGTGGGGTAAGAAGGTCATCAGGCGGTCCTCTGGTAGCTGAGCCGTACTCCGCTGAGCGCCACGGGAACCACGATCCATGCACCCCACAGCAGCGCGGACCCCAGGAAACCCGGGGGCGAGAGCGAGATGCCGAGCATCTCGAGCACCTGCGCTCCGGCGTAGCGCTCCATCATCTCCAGCCGGAACAGCCCCGCCGGATTCGCGATCACCAGCCAGGAGACCGTGGCGGTCGGGATCGCGCCGTCGGTGAGGACCAGGAGCCCCAGGATCCCGAGGTCGTAAAAAAAGACGAGGAGAAACCAGGTGGCGACGACGAGGCTCGCCGCCGTGAGCTGGCGGAAAGTGAGCGCGGACAGCAACACGCCGATCGACAGAAACGCGGCGCCGAGAAGGAGCGTCGGCACGAACAGGCCGGCCAGCACCTCGCCCTGGCCGGGCGGCGAGAACGCCACGGCAACGCCGATTCCGAGTACAACAGCGGCGGCGAGTGCGCCAAGCCGGCCGAGGTACTTGGCCACGACGACCTCGGCCTTGCTCACCGGCAGCGAGAGCAGCAGCCCCAGGGTGTTGCGCTCCCGCTCCCCGACGATCGCGTCGTGCCCGAGCACCAGCGCAACGAGCGGCACCAGGAGGCTGGCGAGCGTGACCAGACTCGGCCCGGCGAGCCCCTGCGCCGTGGTCTCCGCACTCCGCGCGTAAAGGCTCACCCCGAACGCGAGCAGCGCGAAGAGCACGCTGATCACGAGCACCCAGCGATCGCGGGTCCGCTCGACGATCTCGTGGACGACCAATGCCCGGCCGACGCGATACATGCTACGCACCCCCTTCGAGCAGGCGCTCGTAGACTTGCTCGAGGCCAGGCTCCTCGACGCGCAGCCCCTCGATGAGCGTTCGATCGGCGTCGCGCCGGTCGAGAAGCGCGAGCAGCAATGCCGGCTCCACCTCCGCCCGGAGGAGGCCGTCCGCGTACGCAATGCTACCCGGCGCCGCCACCGGCTCGATGCTGGCCGCGAACGCCGCCGCATCGGCGCCGTCCCGCGCGAACTTGAAGGTGACTCGAATCGGGAGCGCGACCGCCTGACGCAGTTCCGCGGGCGGTGCGTCGGCGATCACTCTACCCGACTTGAGAACGACGATCCGGTCGACTCGCCGCTCCATGAGTCCGAGATCGTGCGTGGCGATGAGAACGAGCCGCCCCGCCTCGCGCCATTCGTCGAGGATGGACCCGAACACCGCGAGACCCTCCTGATCGAGGCCGCCGGTCGGCTCGTCGAGGATCAGCAGCTCCGGAATCGAGAGAATCGCCACGGCCAACCCGAGCCTCTGCCGCATGCCCCGAGAGTAACCGCGTACGGCGCGCCTTGCAGCGTCGCCCAGTCCCACCCTTGCGAGAACCTCGTCCACCCGCGCTCGCGGCACACCGCGGGCCCGGGCGAAGAAGAGAAGCACCTGTCGCCCGGTCAGCGCCTCGGCGAAGGCGACAGCCTCCGGCAGGTAGCCGAGCCGCTCTTTGAAGGCAGCAGTCACGCCGGGCTGATCCGTCCCATCGACGCAGAGCGTTCCCCGATCGGCGCGCACGAGCCCGAGAAGCACGCCGATGAGCGTGCTCTTGCCGGCGCCATTTGGCCCCGCGAGGATCAACGCCTCGCCTCCGCGCAGCGCGAAGCTCGCGCCGCGGAGCGCTTTCACGGCGCCAAAGCTCACGGAAACATCGCGCAGCGCAAGCGATCTCATGTCTGGTCCGGTCTCACGGCCGGGTGCCGGTCGATGACCGTGGGCGTTCGGAAGATGGGCAGAGCCTCCTCCATGTGACTCAGGAGCTCGAGTGCCGGGCTTCTCAAGAGTAGCGCCGCAGCCGGGTACTGGTGGATGACCCGTGTCGTGAAGCTGTCGACCCGATAGGGCCGATCTCCGACTCCATCTCCATCCTGGTCCCAACCGACATAGTCGCTCCAGTAGTTGCCCCGCCCGTCCGCGGCAATGGCGAGATCCGAAGTTCCACTGTAGAGCACCTGCGTTGCGTTCCCGACGAACGCGTTGCCGGAGATCCGGTTGTCCACGGTTCCCGCCCAAATCTTCATCCCAACGCGATTGCGCACGAGTCGGTTGCCGGCGATCGTGTTCGAGGTGCTCGAGTAGAAGAACATCCCCTCGGCGTTGTCTTCGAGCAGGTTCGCCGAAATGTCGCAGTGCTGAACGTCGCGGAAGAGGATTCCCTTCTCGCTGTTGCGAGTCGCGACGTTCTGCTTCACCGTGAGCCCGCGGCTCTGCATGAGCGCGTAGCCGGTCAGCGCTCCGGTGACGACGTTGCCGATCAGTGCGTTGTCGTGAGCGTACATGTAATGGACGCCATAGCGCGTATCGATCAGGCGATTCTCGCGGATGAGCACGGCCCCGCTCATGAAGATGTAGATGCCATCCGCGCCGTTACGGACCAAGTTCCCGCTGACCAGCGTTTCCCGGGTCGCGTACAGATGGATCCCGTTGCCGCGCTCGACGCGGCTGCCCGTCGTCGAGCCGAAGATCCGGTTGTCGACGATCTGCACGCCGCTGGCCTGGGAAACCCAGATGCCGTAGCCGCACTCCGAAAGTCGCGTTCCGCGGACGCGGGCCCCCGTGGCTCCTCGCTCGATGAAGACACAGGCGTCCATGGTCCCGGTCTCCTTACCGCTGTTGGTCACCTCGACGCCGTCGAGAGCCGCCCGCGGTCCGGCGAGCGTGACCGCCCGGCCTTTGCCGCCGCCGTCGATCACTCCGCCTCTGCCGGCAAGCGTCACTCCCTCGCCCACGACGAGCGGACCGCTCCAGGTGCCCGGTGGCACCTCGACGACATCTCCCGGCCTGGCCTCGGCAACGAGCGCGGCGAGCGCGGGGCCATCAACGGCGGGGCGAAGCGTTGCCGCGTTCGCGCCGAGCGCGGCGGCGACCATCAGCGCCAGGGCTCCGGCGCCGGCGAGCCACCGACGCACGCCGGAGCGATGGGCATCGACGGCTTTGCGCGGTTTGCGGCTGACTGACTGCCGCACGCCCCTCGCCATGGTGCCACTCCTCCCCTGAGCGCTCATAGTTCGTCAACTCCGCCGTGCCTCGATACGCGCCTGAATCATTCGACACGCCGATCGAGAAGACATCGGCTGCTCAGGGTGGTCGGATTGTTCCGATGGCGCTACTCGGCAGGAACGGAAACGGTATCTCGTCCGGAAACATTCCCGTTCGCCCCGAGTAGGGCCCATCATTTCAGGGCCCGTATCGAGGGGTCGCGTCAGGACCATGAATAATCCGCCCTAAGCGCGCTCCGCCGCGCGCCAGCGCTCGCGGTCGCGGCGCAACTTCTCCAGGTGCTCCGCGGCCTCGGCCGGAGGTAGATTCTGGCCTGCCAGTCGATCGAGCCCAACGAGGGGTGGGCAGACCTTGCGATCCTGGTAGTTCGTCTCGCACTCCATGCAGTTGAGGCACTCCATCGAGTCGATGGTACCGTTTTCGCGAATGGCCTGGGGCTCGCATCCACGCGCACAGATCTGGCAATGCGCACAGAAATTCCGCCGGTACGGACCGGCCAGCCGCAAACGGCTCAGCACGGCGAGGCCGGCGCCCAGGGGACAGAGGTAGCGGCAGAACGGTCTGAAGACGAACATCGCGGCGGCGAAGAGCAAGAGCCACCACGCGATGCTCGGCGCGGGCTGCGACCAGGGATTCACCAGGAAGGTCATCTTGAAGGGCTCGACAACGGTGAGCAATTCCGCGACGACTGGCGAGACGAAATAGACGGCAATCAGGACGACGAGCACCCCGTAGCGAAACCACCTCGCACGACGATGCACTCGATCCGGAAGCTCGACCTGCTTGAGCTTTAGCCGTTTGCCGACACGGTGCAGAAGCTCGGTCGCCGCGCCATAGGGGCAGACCCAACCGCAGAAAACCCCACGTCCCCACACGACGATTACGATCGCGATGAAGATCCAGGTGACGAAGAGCAACGGCTCGCTGAGGAAAAGCTCCCCGCGCCAGCCGGTCTGGACCGTTCCGACCAGCGTCAGGATCTGGGTGACACTGGGCTGATCCTCGAGCCAGAGCCCGAGGCCAACGAAGCTCGCGACGAGGAATGCGGTGTGGATGCGCCGCAGCCACTTCATGCTGCGCGTCAACCAGCGCCGCCCAGCAAAGAGACTCATCACGAGCAGGAGGTAGGCCACGGCGATCGCGGTCTTGTACGGCGCAATACCCCAGGCAACCTTCCAGAGAGGCTCGCTCTCCGGGGCACGGTCTCTGCCGCCGCCAACCACCACGTATTCCGCCGGCGGCAGGCGGAAGGTCGTACGAAAGGACTTGTAGTCCCGCTGATACCCGACGTTGGTGAACACGCTGCCCAGGAAAACGAAGTCGAAAGGCAGGCCGAGATCGAGCAGTCCCTTGCGCACGATCAGCAACCCGGCCTCGTTGAAGTAGGGTCCGCCGAGCGGCTGCGTTCCGGAGAGGTTGTCGTAGTCCTGATCCGTGAAGGTGATCGACTTGAAGCTCTGCTCCAGGTGAACCCGGTCGAGCGTTCCGCCGCGGACGAACGCCGAGCCGGTAAACGACTGACTGCCGCTGTTGAACACGACCAGCATGTGCTCTCCGGGCTGGAGCTGGCTCATGTAGGCGTTGTACTGACCGTCGCCGAGCAGGCTGCGGCCCACCTGGGGAGGATCGGCAATCGCGAAGTAGAGGTCCACGAAGGGCTGGTCGCTGGCAGGTTGCCCCATTTGCTGATTGGTGACAACGAGGTGGCCGAGCGCCTGTTTCGAGACGAGATCTGGCCAATCCCAAACCACATTCGGCAGGTTGACGAAGTGGCCGGCGACGGAGGCCGCGGTCCCGATGATACCGACCGTCTCGCCAAGTCGACGCGCGGTCTCAAGGATCGTCGCGTTCTGGGAGATCGTGGTCACCGTCGCTCCCGAGATCACATGAACATCGAGGGTACCCGGTGCGGGGTCGTCGCCGACCACGAAATGGCTCATCACCGACTTGCCCACGTACCAACCGACGAGGTCGAAGAGCCTGGCGGCAGGAATGCCAGCGAGCAGGATCGGCTCGTCGTAGTGGATCAAGTCGGTCCCGACGATCACGCCCTTCGGGTTGAGCCCGACCAGGGTAACCAGTGGCTTACCCGAGTAGCCATCGATGTCGACGACGTCGGTCGAGAGCGCGACCCAGCCGACGACCTGGTTCGCCGAATCGTAGCCGATGGCATAGGAGAACGGCTTGGTCACGGGCGCGAAGCGGACGGCGCCGGGCAGCACGCCCTTGCAGTCGAACTTCGCGCAGTCGAGCGTGTAGTAGCTCTTGCCGAGCGCCATGTATTCCTGACGGTTCTCCAGGATCTCATCGGCTGCGGAGTCGGCCGAGGGCGCGCCCGCTGGCGCGCCGGAAGGGTCGGCCGAGGTTTCCGCGCGGGCGACGCCGGCCGAGGCGCAGAGCCCGAGCATGACAGCTAAAGCGGCGGCGACACGCCCCGCACCTCGCCCCCACCCCTTCGTCATCCGGTGTCCCCCGGTCACCCGCCCGCGAGACACAGCGCGCCGCCTGCCCTCGTCTGCGCCCGGTGCGCCGCCGGTCATGCCTCGACGATCATCCGCCCGCGCATTTCCAGGTGCAGCGCATGGCAGAACCAGGGACAGTAGTACCAGTACACTCCCGGCTTGCCGGCCTGGAACGTAACGCTCTCCGAGCCCTGGGGGTTCACCAGCATGTTGATGTCGTGCATCGAAAGGGAGAAACCGTGGCAGAGGTCCTCGACGTTGTCGAGGTTCGTCTGGATCACCTGGACGGTGTCGCCGGTCTTCACGGTAAATTGCTTGATTCCGTACTCGGGCGCGACCGAAGTCATCCATACCCGGACGAAGTTGCCCTTGCGAATGACCTTGTTGTCCTGAAGCGGGTTGACGCCATCCTCCTTGGCCCAGGCGTTGATCATGTCGTACTTGCCGCCGGTGCGCGGGCTGATCTCCGTCGGCCTGAGCATGTACGCCGGAAGGATGATGGCATCATGAGGTTCCGGGTACTGGGGGCCATCGTGGACGAGCACCATCTGCTCGCCGGAGATGTCGATGAGCTGATCGTTGTCCGGATGCAGCGGGCCAACCTTGAGGAAGCGGTCCTTGGAGAACTTGTTGAGCGAGACCAGCCACTTGCCGTCCGCCTGGTTAGTCTCGCTGAGCGAGGCGTTGACATGGCCGGGCTGGAAGTTGACGTCGAGCTTCTGTCGAATCGGGTTCGGCGGCGTCTCCGAGGACTTCTCCTTGGCGTTTTCGATCGCGTAGGCCTTGATCGCGTCGGCGATGTTCCACTTCGTGATGACGGAATCGATGAAGATCGAGGTGTAGGCGTTGCCCCGGTTGTCGAATGCCGTGTGCAGCGGTCCGAGGCCGACCTCGGGCTGGGCGACGATGCAGTCCTCCGGCTTGATCTTGCCGTCGAAGGCGTCCTGGAGCCTGTCGATCTGGATTACCGTGCAGACCGGGGCGAGCTTGCCCGAGCACACGGCATACTTGCCCGTGGGGTCGACGTTGACGCCGTGCGGGTTTTTCGGAACCGGGATGCGCAGGACGAACTTGCCATTCGGCCCGCGGGCGTCGATGACCGGCACCTTGCTGTCGCCGAGGGTGATCGTCTGGCCCGCCGCGACGGCCTTCTCGATCTCCCGCAGGTTGAAGACGTAACAGCAGTCCTTCGGAAGCTCGAGGAACCCGGGAAGCGCCGTGGCCTCTTCGAGGTTATAGCAATTGGCGAAGGACCATTTGTCCTCGTAGTCCGTGGCGCAGAGGTCCAGGTTGCCCTCGATCATCACCTGCCACTTGACCTCCATGGTCTCGACGTCGACCGCAGTGTGCAGGGCCGCATACTTCTTTGGATCGTCGAGGTCGCGGCCATCGTTGGGCAAGGGCGTCCGGAACTCGGAGTTGCAGAGCACGAGGCGGCAATCCTTGCGCTGGGGAAAGATGCCGTGCGTGCCTTGCGAGTTGGGGAGCTGAACGATCCTGTCCGTTTCGAACGTATCCAGGCGAACTCGCGCCAGCCGTCCCGAGAGCTTGCAGTTGATGAAGGCGTAACGCCCGTCGTAGGTCCCGTTCTTGTAGGACAGGTGGCCGTGGTGGGTGTCGCCGGCCTGCGTGCCTCCGAGGAGCTGTTTGGAGAAGTCGGTAATGCCCCAGCCTGTCGCCGAGTCGCGATTGAACACGGGAATGCGCTTGAGCTCGCGACAGGACGGAATGCCGAGCACCCGCATCTCGCCGCTCTGCCCTCCGCTCCAGATTCCGTAGTAGGGGTCGAGCTGCCCGGGCGGCACATTGGTCCTGAGCGAGGGGTCGGCCTTCAGCAACGCGGCCGGCGGCTGCATCTGTTGCGCGCTGACCGGTGCCGCGAGGCCGCCCGTCTTCTCACAGCCGGCGAGCGTGCCCGCACCGAGCAGACCCGTGCCGATCGCCGCTCCCGCGAGGAGGAAATCGCGCCGGGTGCCCACGCCGGTATCCTGTTCTGCCTCTTTATTCTCCTTCTTTTCTTTCTTCTCGTTCTCGTCCATCTCTCTCTCCTTCCAGTCTGTGCCCGGTCGAGTTGGCTCACTGGCAATCGAAGCGGGCGGTTATCGCAGGAGTTCAGGAGGACCGAAGCGGCAGGTCGGGTTCGCGACCTTGCGGCGCCGCGCATGTGGGCGAGGGGGGGTCGCAAAGCGCGCGCATGTGCCCGGGTGCAAGAGACCCTACTTCTTGAAGGTCTGCGTCAAGTACGCAACCAGGTCCGCCACGTCCTGTGGTTTGCTGTCCATCGGGGGCATGTCGAGGTGACCCTTCATGATCGCGTTCGCTATCGTGGCGTCGGTCCTGGTCTTCCAGAACGCCGGGTCGGTGAAGTTGGCCGGCGGCGGGCTCATTGCGACGGCCATGGGCCCGTCTCCCTTGCCGTCCGTACCGTGACAGGACGTGCACTTCTCCGCAAAGATGGCCTTCCCTCTCGCCGCGTCCCCGTCGGCCATCGCGGTCGCCGCCGTCAGCACTGCCAGAGCGACGGCCAGCCCGGCCACAATCGATCCCGTTGTCTTCAGCATTCTTTCTCCTCCTCCGTCCCGGTCGCGGGCGCCACGGCAGCCGAGTCGCCGCCGCTGTCGTTCGCGAGTTGCCATTCCGTTACGACACGATTGCCTGCAGTAGTGCCCGGCCACCTCCCGCATCTCATCGCGTTGCCGCTCGGCCGCGCGCCAGCGCCCAACCCGCGGCCAGGAGCAGCGCCAGGGCTGCACTCGCACCTGCGGTCAGCCAGAAGTATCGGCGTGGCGCGATTCCGGGGCTCAAGATCGCGGCGCGGTCCACCCCGTTCTGCTGCATGACGTAGGCTTCGATGTCGGCGATCTCCGCCTGGGTCAGGGTCGCCGTCTGGCCGAAGGCGGGCATTCTCAGGGCACCGCCGTCCTGCCCCGGAACGGCACCGTGCTGCAGGAAGCGGTCGAGGTTCTCGGCGAAGTCCCCGGGATTGGAGCTGCGGATGGTCACCGCGATCGGGTTCAGGGCCGGAACCTGTCCGGACGCCGAGCCGGGGTCCGGAACGCCGCCGCGGCCCTCGTCACCGTGGCACGTGGCGCAGTAGATCGCGAAAAGCGTCGCGCCGTGATCGGCACTCCCGACGATCGTGGCGGCTCTGCCCGGTGGGCCCTGCGCCGGATGGACCGCAGGCAGGCCCGCCGCTGCGTCGCCGGCGCCGGCTGCGGGCGCGGCCGCGGCCGGCGCGGAGGGC